>JACMMN010000183.1 GCA_014379075.1 Pyrinomonadaceae bacterium
CTTGCGGCAATAGAAAAGGTCAATAAAAAACTGCTTCCCGGCGGCGAGATCGACGATTCGGCATCACCTGAACTAGCGAAAATCCGCCGCGAGATAAGTTCACAGCGTATACGTCTGACCAAATCGCTCGAAGCAGTAATGAGGAACTCAGGCAACGCGATTCAGGACGAGATCGTCACGGTTCGCAACGAGCGTTTTGTTATTCCGGTCAAATCCGATTTCCGAGGAAAGGTCGGCGGTGTCGCACATGGATTCTCTTCATCAGGTGCGACAGTTTTTATCGAACCACTCGAAGCGATCGAAGCCAATAACGAGCTTCAAAATCTGAAGGGCAAAGAAGAACGCGAAATCGCGCGGATTTTATTTGCCCTTACCGAAGAACTGCGCGAACAGCTTCCGGCGATTGAAACTTCAGTTCGAGCAGTCGCTGAGCTTGATTTTATTAAGGCCAAGGTCGAATTTGGTAGAAAATTTAATGCAATTGTCCCGCAAATATCGGATGAAGAAACACTCGATCTGGTCGATGCCCGACATCCATTGCTGGAAGAAAATCTGAGAGACCAGGCGACAAAAGCCGGGTCAGTACCGAGAGCGGTAGCGACCGGGTTTTTAGGCTCTGATAGAAGTGGAACCAAGAAAACACACGAAATAACACGAAATAAGAACGAAATTCAGTCAGGTATAGTGCCGGTCTCATTCCGTCTTACCGAACAAAACGGCGTCATGATAATTTCCGGCGCCAACGCCGGCGGAAAAACCGTCGTTATGAAAACCGCCGGACTGCTTTCTTTAATGGCTATTTCCGGCCTTCCCGTTCCCGCCTCATCCGCGAAAATTCCTTTTTATCATTCCGTTCTCGCCGACATAGGCGATCACCAATCGCTGGCCGCAAACCTCTCGACATTTTCATCACATATGTCGAACATCGCGGACATGATGGAACACTGCCAATCGCCGTCGCTCGTCCTGCTTGACGAGGTCGGCACCGGCACCGATCCGGAAGAAGGTTCAGCTCTAGGCGTCGCGATCGTCGATCATTTTCGCCGTAACTGCGGTTCACAGGTTATAGCCTCAACGCATTATCGCGGCCTAAAGATTTATGCCGCAAATGACGAAAATGTCATCAACGCCTCGGTCGAATTCAACGAAAAAACTTTGCAGCCGACGTATAAGCTTTTAATGGGTTTAGCCGGAGCCTCGTCCGGTATCGAGATCGCCCGGCGTTTTGGGATTTTGCCGGAAGTTATAGATAACTCACGCAGAAATTTAGATATTTCCGCAAAGAAAGCCGAAGATTACCTGCAAAAACTGCAAACCGAATCGACGCTGGCCGAAGATCTAAGAATCGCCCTCGAAGAAGAGCGAGAAGCCGTAGCGATGAAATACGCCGGGCTTGAGATCGAGGCAAAACAAAAGGAAAAAGAACGCCAGAAACAATTCCAATCCGAGCTTGCCCAGACAATCGAGGAATTTGAGCGTCAATCGAAAACATTTATCAAATCCATCGAAGACAAGGCGCTCCGCAACAAACTCGAAAAGGAACGCGATACACGCAAGACCGAATTGAATCGTGCAGTTCTGTCCAAGGTCCAAAATCCAAAGTCCAAAGCCGCCGGCATTGGTTTGTCACTGCCGATTGCGTTAGCGGGTGGAGTAGTTTCGGTCGGTTCACGTGTAATCACATCTTTCGGCAACATCGGCACCGTCGAAAAAATGGACAAGGAAGTCGCCGAAGTTCTCGTCGGCGGAATGCGGCTGCGCGAAAAGATCAAAGACCTCCAAGCCGTCGCGGAAGAACAAACTTCTACTGAAGGCAAGCTCGAAAAGCTGCAATCTCAATCCCAATCAGCAAATCTCCGCCTCGACACCGAAGACATGAACGCCGAGCTAAACCTGATCGGCCAAACGACCGCCGACGCCGAATACGAAATCGACCGCTTCCTAGACGAAGCCTATCTCGCTTCCCTTCCCCGAGTCCGTATAATCCACGGCTTCGGCACCGGCGCATTAAAAAATTTCGTCCACCATTTCCTAAAAGGCCACCCGCACATCGAAAAGTTCAGCTTCGCCCCCCAAGACCAGGGCGGACATGGTGCTACAATTGCAGAAATGAAGAAATAATTAAACTGGTTAATATGTGAAAGCCTTTCCAAGTTTGGTTCAAACTA
>JACMMN010000022.1 GCA_014379075.1 Pyrinomonadaceae bacterium
AACGGGCGGCGGCCGTCGAGATCGCTGCGGTCATCGAGACAAAGGCTGAAGGCAATGCGTCACAGCTTCTTGCTTTAGCAGCGTTTTATCTTGGGACGGAAAGCGGCGGCGAAGCTCGTCGCCTGGCCGAAGCTGCGGCCGCCATCGATCCGCGATCCGTCACAGCGCAGCAAACCCTCGGCCTCGCTCATCGGCTGAACTTCGATCTCGAAGAATCCGCAAAAGCATACGAAAAGGCACTTGATCTCGATCCCGAATCCAGCGCAGCAAAACGCAGCCTCGCCGAAATGAAGCGGGCTCTGGGCAGATCCGACGAAGCAGCCTCTCTATATCGTGAAGTTCTGGCGAAGTATGAAAATGATATCCCTGCGCGCACCGGCCTGATACTTTCGTTATTTGACGGCGGGAAGAAAGCCGAAGCCGAAACGGAACTCACTAAATTCCTGGAGCTGGTACCGAACAATTTGAATCTTCTCGCCGGTGCGGCCTATTGGTACGCGGCGAACGACCAGGGCGACAAGGCTGTGGAACTTGCCCAAAAAGCGGTGGATCTGGAACCGAGATTCATTTGGTCGCACATAGCACTCGGCCGCGGTCTGATGAAGCAAAAAAAGCCGGTCGATGCCGAACGCGTTTTGATCCGGGCACGGCAACACGGAAATTTTCCGACGCTGGAATACGAGATCGCGTCCGCTCGCCTTATGTCCGGCTTCTATCGTGAGGCGGTCGAGGAACTGCAGAAAAACTTTACGATCAAGGACGGAACTATCCGTACAAAACTGGGCGGACGCGTTCCCCGCGAAGAAAAGACTTTTACCGATCTCATTGCTTCCGAACGACGGGCTAGTATTTTCGAACCACTTGCTGCGGAAAACGTGGAAAACGCGGCACGGCTTAAGCTCCTTTTCGAATTGTCAGATAAGCTCAGTACCGCCGCTCCGAACGAAGACGAAGTCGTTTCGATCGCTGATGAGTTCGTGAAAGGCGACGACAAGATGAAGCTTCACCGCCAGCTTTACGCCGCGGCCGTTCTGCTGCAAAAAAAGATCGCCGTTGCCAAGGCCGCCGAATTTATAAAAGCGGCCGTGGGAAATACGGATGCCGGGCTAGACGTCGCGGCTCCGGCGGCGGCAGTCATGGCAAACGAGCTTTATGAAAGCCGGACGATCGCTTTTGCACGCGGCGAGTTCGTCGTCGTGCCCGAAGTTCCACGTCAGATGCTTTCCGCAATCCTTCGCGGCCGCATCGAGGAACTCACGGGCTGGACGCTGTACCAGCAAAATAATTATCCCGAGGCGATAGTCCGGCTCCGGCGCGCGATAAGCGTCCTGCCGGATAAAAGCGCCTGGTGGCGGTCGAGTGTCTGGCGTCTCGGTGCCGCGCTTGAAGCCGACGGCAAGGATAAGGAAGCTCTGGAAAATTACGTTCGAAGCTACAAAACCGACAAACCCGATGTTGGAAAATACATCGCGATCGAGAATTTGTATAAAAAGCTGAATGGCGGGACGGACGGTCTGGAAGCCCAGATCGGCCCCAATCCTCTTCCGACATTCGCCGCAAAACCCGAAGTGCCGGTCGTCAAAGCTGCGGAGCCCGTTGAGCCAAAGATAGAATCTGCCGCGCCGGAAACAGTTCCTGAGCCAGCCGCTATAGTACCCGAACCAACGGCTGCCGCGGGATCGCTTCCCGAAAGATCGAAAGCCGAAATACCGAAGGAAACGGCAGCCGAAACGAAACCAGTTCCTCTTCCGGAAACGCCAAAGAACGAGACCGCGGAAAAAACTGTGGTTGAAACGGTTGTAAAGGCCGAGCCGATATCAATTCGGGAAACACCGGCAATAGATGTTCCGAAGCTTGTCGTTAAGGAACCCGAGTCGACGCCGGTCCCCAAAACGGGAACAGAGGACAAAACAATTCTCGTCCCGGAACCCGAGGTAAAAGAAAAAGCAATACCGGCTGAAGAGAAAGCAGAAGCAGGCTCAGCCGTTCCCGAGAAAAAAGCGGCCGATAAGGTTAAGAGCCTTTTTGAGCCCATAATAATTAACGTCCCAAAAAGCGCACCCGCCAAAAAGCCTTTGGAAAAAGACACGGCCGCCGCTAAAACCCAGACCGACGATTCCATTTCAAGCGGAGCGGCCAGGCCGAGAGTAGTCGACGGTGAAGAGATAAGATCTGAGGAACCGGCCGTATGTTCCGTCACCGCAAGTCAGGAAAATATTTCGATCCTAAACGGCGGCGGAAGTGTCGGAATTCTGGTCGGGATAGACAGCTCCGTGAAGGATATTTCAGCCTTGTCGAGCAGCCCAAAGGATGTCGAAGTTACGCTTGAACCGGAGATCGCGGGAGTTTCGGCAAGCCGCTTTTATATAGTCAGATCGGTTAGCACGACGCCGGGGGTTTATCAGGTGATCTTCGATGCCCGCTGCGGCAAAAAGGAAATTATTGTAAGAGTCCGCTAACTGGAGAGCACTTGTCAGAACCACTTGCGGTAGCGGGTAGCTAAGGGTCGGGCGAGCTGGCCATTTTGACTGTATTAAGCCATCCGTATCGCAGGTGGTTCTGACCCAACAAACTTTCGGCGCAAGTCAAATCCTGAGATCGCGATCACCACCAGCAGCAAAAAGAAAAACGCATTCGATGTCGTTCTCAGCGGAAAATCGAAAAAGCTGTGGACCAATATTCCGGTACATCCCGCCAAAGCACCGATAGCGGCGTCTCTGCCAAAACGATCGGCCGAACTGCCAATAATATTCAAACTCTTCCTGAAAAAAAGGAAAATGAACGCGGCAATACATGCGAATCCGGCGATCCCCGCATCAGCAAGTATTTGCAAATAATCGTTATGGGCCTGTTCAACACGGTACATCCCCGTCCACGTATCGTACCTGCTGAATGCAGCGCCGAAAGCGTCGTAACCCGCACCCAATACGGGATGAGCTAGGAATATCTGGACGGCAACCGACCAAAAATGCAGACGTCCGCTGGTGATGTCGGATTGATCTGCCTGAAGGCCCGTGGCCCTCAGCAGAAAGTCGCCTTCGCCGAGAAAAATAGCGGATCCGCCCACGATGACGATCGCGGCTACAGCAGCCGCAGCAAAGACTAACAGTTTCCGGCCGGAATCTTGCGGTTCACGAGCGTCGCGTTTCTTTAAAAAATAGTGGGCCAAAACCACGGCGCCGATAACGCTGACAAGACTGATAAGCCCGCCTCTCGAGCCGGAAAACACTACCGCTATTCCCATTAATGCCGCCGCGATCCCAAGCAACAACTTTCGGTCTTTTTTTATCGCATTTCCGAGCAGCAGGCTGAGCGTCAGGCCCGCCGTCATTTCCATAAACGCGGCAAAATGGTGTTGATTGACAAACGGCCCGAACGAAATTGCCTGCGGCGTCGGCCTAAGCCCGTAAATAGCCTCCGGGCTTGCAAGACGCTGAAGGATGGCGAAAAATGCCATCACCGCACCGAATATTACGGTCATCAGGACGGTCTTTTTGACGCGTTCGCGGCTGTCGATGTAAGCCAAGGCCGCCGCAAAAAACACGAAGAGAATGATCAACCGGATCACGAAAAATCTTGTTGCATATGGATCCATAGAAAGTGCAGCTGCGGCTGGCGTGCCGAGCAATTCCGGTGAAATTCCACGATCTGAGAGTGGAAGCAGCTGCACCACACCGATAATTATTAGTCCCATGATCGGAAGCTGCAGGCTGCCCGAATCGAACCGAAACTCCTTTTTTCTCCACGCATCCGCCGCCCAAAAGATCACAACCAAAGCCGCCGCAAGCGCCAAAAAGCTCTGTGCCCAGATATCAACACCGCCGTAACCGAGCGTCGAAAAAACCGGTGTCGCACAAAGCAAAAGAAATATCGCCGTATTCCAACGCGATCTGTCGCCCGGGCTTATATTACCGATTTCTCTGTTCTTCCCCATTGGCTATTTAAGTTCTAACCCAAAATCATCAAACCAAAGATTCCCGGTAACCGAACAGGCGGAAGTTTCGCAGTTTTCGCGAACGAGCCTGATAATAACTCCGTCGGAATCCTGCGGCCCCGTAAAATTCGTTCGAATGCCGACCCATTCTGTATTGTTTGATAAAGGAGCCGTTGCGCTGAGAGTTTTTCCGTCAACCGCATTCGCTATCTCCCATTTGAAGACCGCACCCGTTTTCACATCGGAACGATAAAAAAATGCCAGGCCGTAGGATTCTCCCGGCTTGACCGCCAAGATCTGCGAAATTGTCCGAAATTCCCTGCCGCCGTTTCCAAAACTTACTAACAGGCTGTATGTGCCCGAATACTTCTGCCCGTCGGTTTGGCCGATACGGGGATTTGTTCCGGTTCCGATTTGCCATTCAAAAACACCCGGATTTTGCATTTTCAACGCGATTTCAAAGCCGCCATTTGAGATCAGGCTTGCCGGGTTGTCGGAAAGTCCAATTTGTCCGGTGATCGTCCTGCTATATCTGTACTTCTTAGCCTCAAACATCCGGGTTTGAAGGACATTGCCCAGATCTTTTAAGATCGTTGGTTTCTCATCGGCTGGAAGCGAACTCCAGATCTCGAAAGATTCGTCGAATCGTTTTTGTTCCGCCAGCAAGGCCGCCAGAGCCGCATTGAGCCGAGTTGAATCCCCGATCGCGGCACGAACAGCTGCCATGTCGCCATCCAAAAGCAGCCAGGCAGTTCCCGCCGCCGCGTTCGTATAAGCCGTGTCGACAGCGACAGCCCTTCTAATTTCCGCAAAACCCTCGTCCATTTTCCCTTGACGCAGCAATACGTTGCCAAGCGTCCATTGCACGCGCGAGTAATTCGGCGCGAGTTCGAGAGCCTTCCGCAGGGCGGATTCCGCCCCAATCTGATCGCCTATTCGTTCACGTGCCCGGCCCAGCTCTAGCCATAGCAAATAATTGTTCGGGGAAAGCGCCGCAGCCTTTTCGTATTCGGCCAGTGATCTTGCTTGATCTTCAGGGACGAAGGTTTTCTCAAGCAAAACAGCGGCCGTGTAATGAGTCTGCGGATCGTCGGGACCGAGGCTGATCGCAAAATCGGCGACTTCAGGCATATCCGCGTTCCTTGCCGCCGTATGCGCAAAACCCCATTTAGCCGCGAATAACGCTCCGATCAAAAATACGGACGCGAACGCCGCCAGACCGATACGTTTTCCTTTCGAATCAATTTTAAGTATTTTTAACGACAATGAATTTAGGAAAGATGTTTGATTTTACTGGCGACCGGCAAACGCAATTATTCGAAATCCATAGGTTCGATCTTTATCCGGGCACTTTTTAATTCGACATCAGCCTCGCGGCAAGTTTCACGTACCTTTTTCAGTGTTTCGCTTGAGATCGAGTTTGTTGAGACCAAAATTTCCTGAATTTCCTTCTCACGGCAAATATCGCCGAGCGAGCCGTTCGCATCGAAAACCCGAAGTCCGTTTATCATTTTATCTACTTTCATTGGGTCGTCATCGACGAAGCCGATCACCTGGTAATTCCATTCCGGATTGTTCCTAAGTTCACGCAGGAGCATTTCCCCGCCGTCGCCGGCCCCGTAGATCAATGCCTTTCTGCCGCAATCCGAGGTGGGAATCGGAAGCAACTCGCGAATCAGTCGAAATGCAAGGCGGCTGCCGCCGATGAGGAAGAGCAAAATTATTCCGTCAAGCACGAAGACCGCCCGTGAAAATTCCTGGAAGCGGTAGATAAGCAGGATCGCAAATATGCTCAGCCCTGATCCAAGTAAAATTCCCTTGCTGAAAATAATAAAATCGCCAATGCTCGTGTAGCGCCAAATGCCGCGATAAACTCCGGCGGCTAAAAAAGCAAAAAGCTTCAGCACGATCAGCAGCGGCAGCGATTTCAGGAAAAGTTCCCAATTTCCCGTGTTTTCAAACGAGCCGAAGAGGAGAACGTATGCTCCATAATACGAAAGCGTGATCAGGAAAGTATCGAGAAACACTTCGAAGATCCGCCGCTTATAGGAGATGTTAACGATAAACGCAAAGACGGCATTGTTCTGCGTCGCCAGTTCTTCCTCGGTTTCCTCGTAAACTTTTACCTTCGAAAGATAGACGCCGATGATCGATAAAATTATGGTAAAAAGGCCTATAAGGGCAAGGCTTTGCGTCTGTTCCAAACGGCTGACAAGCAGCGAAAGCAGGCCGGCTCCGGCGGCGAAGGCATATATCATCAGCACCGCCGACCGCTCCGACAATCCGAGAGCAACCAGCCGGTGAGAAGTGTGGTCGCGTCCGCCTTGCGACGCTTTTCTGCCCCACATTTTCCGCAGAAGGGTTACGAACGTCGTGTCGAATATCGGCACGAACAGTATCAAAACCGGTACGGCAAGGATCGAAAGGATCCCGCGCGAACGTCCTCCCGTCTCGCTGAGTAATACCGAGCTTGCCAGCAAAAACCCGACGAACATCGATCCGCAGTCACCCATGAATATCGATGCCGGATTAAAATTAAAGATCAAAAACCCCGCGAGAGCTCCGACGAAGACGCAAATCAGCAAAACCTCGGCTCCCTGGCCGTTTACCGCGAAACCGATAGCCAGCGAGAGTGCCGCGATCGCCGCGATGCCGCCCGCTAGCCCGTCCATGTTATCGAGCAGATTTATGGCGTTTGTTATGCCTATCAGCCAAAACACCGTGATCCAGATATCCAAAAGCTGATAGCCGGTGAGAGGCAGCGTGAACCCGAAACCCACAACAAAGACGGCTCCGAACAATTGTCCGACAAGTTTTTGATACGGTTTTATGTTAAGAATGTCATCCAGCAGGCCGATTATAAAAAGAAATGTACTTCCCGCTAGAATGATGAGTGATCTATCCGTTTTCGGGACGAAGGCGGCGTACATCAATAGCGTCGTCAGAAATATGGCGGCACCACCGAGCATCGCGGTCGGCCGTTTGTGCCAGCGGTCCGATTTCGGCTTTGCGACGAATCCGTATTTTCGAGCGAATGCACGCACAAGATACGTCAGGAGTACGGCGGTAACAGCGCTTGCGGCTCCGACAAATACCGGATGTAAAGAAAATGGGGGCATAACTAATATAACGTGTTTCTTGATCAAAGATGCTCACGTTACTAACTCCGATTCTGAACGCCTATTGCATAAGTCTACGATAGAGGCTTTTAATATCACTCACAAGGCGCTCTTTACTATATTTGCTCTGGACGAATTCATAGCCGCTGGTACTGAGGTGTTCCCGTAATTTTTCATTTTTCGCTAAATACATCAAGCCGTTGAAAAAACTTGCGGCGGATCGATCCGCAACCGAGATCCCGCGTTCGCACACATCAAATCCGTCGTGTTTTTCCTCGACCTCTCCGAGCAGATCCGCGACACCGCCGACGGCAGTTGAAATGACTGGGCGTTTGCTCGCCATCGCTTCGATCAGGGAGAGCGGCGTTCCTTCATTAAACGAAGTCAGCGCGATCACATCCAACCCGGCATAAACGATCTGCGTGTCAGTTCGATTGCCGAGAAACGTCACAATGCCGCCGATCCCAAGTTCCTCCGCTTCGTCTTCAAGGCTTTGCCGCAGATGGCCGTCGCCGGTAATAACAAACTGCAGACGAGGCAAGTCCGCGTTACTATTTTTATACAATTCCGCGACCTTTAACAGCAGCGAGACGTTCTTGATCTCCGTCAGCCGGCCGATAAATCCGATCAGCAGTTCGTCGTCTCCTACATTCACTTCCCGGCGTAGGGCCGTCCGCACTGTTTCCGGCGCCGCAAAAGGCTCCAGGTCAATGCCCAGAGGAATTATCTCGAACTGCCCTGCCTTCCCAACACGGAAGTCATCCGCGATCTCCTTCCGCTGCTGCGGCGAGATGGTAATTATCGTGTCGGTAGCGAAACGAGCCAAAGTCTTTTCGATCGCCAAAAATATTTTTGTCTTCAGATTACCGTAATAGCTGTGAAAAACATGGCCGTGAAATGTATGCACGATGCGCACCCTTCTGGGATGTCCCGCAAGCGTTTTCCATGTCATCCACCGGTATAAAAACGCGGCGGACCGGCCGACCGTTCCTGCCTTGGCGGTGTGCGTATGCACGATGTCCGGCCGCTCGCGTTTCATCTGGCGATAGATTTTGAAGAGCGATATGGCATCCTTCAGTGACAATTCCCGGCTCATCTCCTCGATATAGACCGGCTTCACGCCGCGCTCGCCGGCGAGATAGCTCATGTCTTCCTCACCGTCCGGCACCGTGCCGGCGACAAGAACGGATTGAAACTCCGCGTCCTGCAGTTCATCCGTTAGCCAAACAACATGGCGCGCCGGCCCGCCGACATTGAGGCGGGCGATGATTCGAAGAATTTTCATTGAAAAAAGGAGAATTTGGCGGCCGGCGAATCAGATGCGGCGTTTTATTGCGGCATCCGATCATGCGAAAGTGCGGGGAAATCGCTGACGGCCGCCAAAAGCGTTCTGAATTCACGCTTCAGCAAATGTTTTTTTAGCGACGAAAATCTGAAATGCGAACGCGCAACTCTAATCCATTCTATATATCGTGTCGGGATCGTCCTCATGGCGAATTTCATCTATCGGCTCGCGTTTGCCTTCGCCCATGAACAGCCGATTCGGGCAGTTTATCACCATTCCATCGAT
>JACMMN010000184.1 GCA_014379075.1 Pyrinomonadaceae bacterium
CCGAGTAGTGCAGGATTACAGGATGATCGAGGTGCACGCTGATACTCACCTGGCGGCTGACAGCGTCGAAATGATCTCTGCGGTAAAGGTACAGCTTCGCGAACGCCCACGTTCGGCCAGGGTTATTCGAGAGGCTATTTGCGGCAGTCCGTTCCGCTGCGGTGATGGCAAGATCGTTAACCTTGCCGTTCGCGCATCTAAAACTGAACGTCTTAATCTGGGCAAGCCAGTTAAAAAAAGGCCGGAAGTTGCAATTGCCGGAGCCTTTGAAACCGCCGAAACCAAGAAGTTCCGGCCACACTGTGTGTAGTTGATTATGGTGCTTACCATCACTAAACCACACGCGGAACTCCAATAGTTCCCAATTGCACTTCATCCCCCTTATGTTCACGCTCATAAATACCTTCTTATTTTCTCCTGCCTCCGCCGTCGCATGCCTGGTATTTGGACTAAAGTTTGGTTCACCCGCTGCGATTTAGCCGTCTATTTTTTCTATTCAACCGGGCCGCCTTCTGTTAGAATCAAACAAAATTGCAACGCAGGCACGAGATTAAAAAAAGCCCTCATAAAAGTCCTGTCAGATCGATTACATTTCTCTTAAAAAAGTCTTACTGCTCAGTATGTCATTGGAAACACAATACTTTTACGACTTCGCGGGTTTTCGAATTGACCCCGATGAGCGAATATTGTTGCGCGACGGCGTCCCGCTCCCGCTGACTCCAAAGGCGTTTCACATGCTTTTAGTGCTTGTCGAAAACCACGGACGCATTGTCGAAAAGGAAAAGCTGATGACCGAGATATGGGCGGACAGCTTTGTCGAAGAAGGCAGTTTGTCGGTAAATGCAAGAAAGCTGCGACAGGTGCTCGGCGATGACGCGAACGAACCGAAATTTATCGAAACAATACCGCGTAGGGGTTACCGGTTTATTGCGGATGTGAAAGAGAGTGTTGTTGACATTGCCCCCAACGAGAAATTAAACAAAAACGTTCCCGCGCCGCTGCAACCGGCCGCCGCCAAATGGTATTTACCGATTGCCGCGGTTTTGCTGTTGTTTACAGGTGCGGTGATCTACTATTTCGGTTTCGCTCGTACCTCCGCTGTTGCCGAAAACAGATCGATCGCCGTGCTGCCTTTAAGGCCGATAGATGCCGCGACCCGCGATGTGATATACGAGATCGGCATTGCGGAGTCACTGATACACCGGCTTAGTTCAATGAAAGGATTTGTCGTCCGGCCCCTGAGCTCTACGCGAGCATATACGAACCTCGACCAAGACCCGCTTGAGGCCGGTCGAGAGCAGAAGGTTGATTTTCTGCTCGCCTCGAATTACCAATTAGCGGACGGAAAGATCCGTTTTACGGCACAGCTTTTTAACGTCGCGACGGGGCAGATCGACGAAACTTATAAGAGCGAAAAGGACGCCGCAAATATCTTCGCAATGCAGGACGCGATCGCGAGCGATGTCGGAAGCATGTTCCAAGCACTATTCGCGACGTCGTCGGGGAGTTCGACAGCTAAGCGGCAAACAACAAATGAAGATGCCTATCGGCTCTATCTTCAAGGGATGTACCTGAATGACAAAAGGAACATCGCGAATGCCCGAAAGGCTGTGGTCCTCCTTCAGCAGGCCGTGACCCTCGACCCCGATTACGCGGAAGCATGGGCGGCGAAGGCTCACGCTCACCGCGCTGTCGCCAACTTTGGACGCTCTGCGAATACTCATGACGAATATCACAAGTCGACGGAAGCAGTAAGAAAGGCCCTGTCCCTGGACGAAAATCTCGCCGACGCCCACAGCGCATTGTGCGAGAACTTAATGAGCTACGACTATGACCTCGACCGTGCAGGCCCCGAATGCGTGCGGGCCGTCGAGCTGGACCCCGGTTCCTCGCTTTCCCATCATATTTATGGCCGCTATCTGATGAGTCGCGGGCGCTTCGACGAAGCGACCGCCGAACTCAAGATCGCGATCGACCTTGACCCGGCATCTATCTTTAACCACTTCGTTTACGGGGTCAGTTTTCTCTATGCCCGTCGATATGACGAAGCCGTGGTACAACTTAAACGAGTAGTAGAGATGGACCGCAATGTCAGCGCTGCCTACCCGTGGCTTCTTTCCGCGTTGGCACTACAAGGGAACCGCACAGAGCCTTTTGATTGGTTTGAGAAATTTCCGGGACAATTTGTAGCCGGAGAACCGACCGCCCAGGTCTATAAGTCAGCGTATCAAGCATCGGGTTGGGACGGTGTGTTCCGCGAATGGGTCAAGAGATTTGACGAGGTCGATATGGGTTTTGGATGGGGTGCTTTTGCGAACGGCCAGATCGGTGATACGGAGAAAGCTTTTGAGTACCTGGAAAAAGCGTATCAGCGACGCGAGTGGGGTTTAGCCCTCCTTCAAGTGGACCCGCGTCTTGATTCCCTCCGCGGCGATCCCCGCTTTGACGACCTGCTAAAGCGCGTCGAATCACGTTGAATTTAGAGCCTACAGTTTAGGCGGCTAATTGTGACGAATGTATGTTCCATTACATAGAATATGTTCCGCCCCGTTCCAGGTGTTCGACCTCGTTCGCGGTCCATCTCCTTCCGTTGGACGTGTAGAAATAGTTTGTTATTGTTTAGTCTGAGAACAATACGGCGATTTGTGATCACCCTCTAGACGATGACTTTCCTAACGGGGATTCTCTGTCGATGGTTACAGGATGGTGGCAGTTTTGAAAACGATTAAATACCGTAAACTTTTACTTTACAGTGACATAGGAGATGGTACTCTCGCGAGCTAGGCGAAAACGACGAAAAAGGGACTTTCGAAATTCATCGAAAGCCCCATTTTTATTGGTCGGGACGACTGGATTCGAACAATCGATGCATCAAAACATTTCCATTGCCTGAGCTGTTTGAGTAAGTTGACCGTCAGTGTGGTTCTCGTCATCGGACATCTTCTCTCCATTTCACAAACGACATTACTCATGACGACGAAATGCAATTCTCGAATTCTCCTTTAACCGTTCTCTGAACATATCGATTCGTGAATTTCATATATAATTTGAAAATTGAGGCCGGTTTACTGTTGCATAGGTGAACCCCGAGACCGAAATTCGATGTCAAGATATGATCCTACAAGCAGATCTGAGTTATTGCTCGAAATAAACAATGCTGTTGTTCCGATTCTCGATTTGCGCGAGTTGCTCACAGCGATCTCGGTAGCAAACAGCCAAGCTCATCGAACTCGGTAAGTTCTCCCTTGCCCGGCACACCTAAGACGATCCATACGGGCAATCACCTCCGCAAGTGGAGGGTGGAGCTACCGGCTTCTCACGCCCGTCATCGGCTCGCCCATCCTGCTCGATGATCAGCTAGCTTTGTAATTTTCACGGTTAAAGTAACGAAACTGATTGGTTGTTTATTGAGCCGATGAAAATCGTATAATCTCCTTCTTCTTCCAATCCGACTTCGTAGGTTCCACCTTTTTCTTCACGATGTAAAACCATTTCTCCATATGTTCCGTCGGTTCGAACCTTGATGCCAACATTTGAATCCGGAGTCAGATGGAATATCAATTTCTGTCCGGATTTTGCTCTGACAACATAGGTTACACCGGAACTACCGGTCGCTCCTTTGACCACTCCGGAGTTTTTGCCCTTCGCAAACTGAATCCGCTTTGAAGCCTGGGTCCTTCGAACGACGTACGGAAATAAATAGAAATGTGAGAAGCAGCAAAGCCGAGCTCGCTATTTTCTTCATGTTTATATTATTCTTTCTTTAAAGAAACTGTTTGTGCTTCCATCTGTTTTGCAGTCCGCCCAATTTAGCGACGTATTAGTTACGGTTACCACTACTCATCGACGCTCAATGACAAAGGTTTTTCCGATTACTGAGCGGCAAATCCACTTATCGGATTTCCATATAAAGCATCGGTTTTCCACGAAGTCGTATTCCATTTTTCGGATGTACCGATGACTTTAACGGGTAAAACGATCGTGTGATAAAGCATAAAGATGTGATTCGTATAGGCGGGGACAACGAGCCTTCCATCCGGACCGATCGAAAAATTCATTTCGCGGATCTGCGTATCGTTGCGATAGATTTTTACAACATAATCGCCCGGGTTTTTGTCGGCATAATGAACCTTCTTGAAACTTTCGCGCTTAAAACCGGAGCCGTCGTTATCGAAGCGGAAGCTTTCCCATTGGAATTGCCAACGCTTCCAGTAGTTGAGAGGCGAATGTGAAGCTGCAAATTCCGGTGCTCTTTCGTCAAAATCGCTGGGGCCGCCGATCCTGCCGCTCTTTTCGTCAATTTCTTTCGTAGACGCAATTTGCCGGCCTTGGAAAAAAAGGCGGCCTTCCAATTCACCGGCAGTGACGCCATAACCTTTCAGCCAAACGCTGACTACGGGCATCTCCGTGTAGCCTATTTCGTCAAAATCTTCGCGGAATCCGACCGTGCCGAACGGCATCAGCCAGTCATGATCGACAAAGAAAGCGAATTTGTTCTTTTCCTGCGGTCTGCTGGCCGTGCTGAATTTACCGACCTTGAATTTGCCCTGATAAATAACTTCATTTGTTTCCTGATCCCTAATTTTGAATGAATACAATCCGGTTCCGACCGTTGATTTTGTGTCGAGAACGCCCCCGTTTGGCCTTTCGCTTTGGAACTGTTTGACGCCGGCGTCTTCCAATTTTTCGCTATACCACGCCGAGCCGTCCGGGTTGAAATACTCGACCGCGTAATTCAACGTCTTCTTATGGTTGACGAAGCTCTCGAAACGTATAGCCGGAACCCAACTTGAATAATTACTCTCATTTGGGGATTTCCAGTATTGATTGTGCGTGATAGCTTGTACATAAACCGAGTTTTTAAGTAATACAGGCGTGTCAGTCGGTCGCTGAGCGACGTAAATAGGCTTGTCACCCGAATTTTTCGGTTGTCCGTGCCCATTACCTGTTGTTGCCGTGTCCTGGCCTTGACCCGTCTTGCTCTGTTCGGGCTTTTGTTTTCCGATCTTGGGCAGTTTCGGAAGATTTATGGTTATCTGGGAAAATACGTTCTGGGTGAGCGTAAAATGTAAAATCGAAACTGCGATAATTGCTAATACCTTACTCATCTCTAAAACTCCTTTTTTCTTTATTATTTTGTCGTGCGAAGCCGTTGTCAGCTTTTTATTTAGCGTTGAGTTTCGAGATAAAAGTCCTTGAAACTGAACTGTACCTGTTGAAGTTTATTTGAGTGCGCTATGCGGATAACCTTGCCGCCTTCGAAACGCAGCAGCCAACCTTCTGGGTACGCTTGCTCTGTCCTTCGCATAATCTGAATTCTAATTTGAAGAGTGGACCCCCTAAATTTGTTACTGAAGAGCATTTTTTCTTTGTTCGCGGGTTTCCACGAAATGAACATCGGCTTTGACTTATCGGGATGGGCTCTTGTCATCGCTTGAAATTCCGTAGTTACAGCCAATAATGCCCCGTCCTGCTGATTGTCTTCATCCGATACTTCTCTTCCTGGCCACGCGCCCACCGCCCTGATGTCAATCGCCGCGACGTCTGCTCCTTTTCCATCTTTGTTAGCTCCTGAGTTTTTTTTAACCCCTCCAAGGAAAGCCTTTATTTCAAATCCCACTGTTACACCTCCATTAATATTTACTAGAATTTACTTTTCCCGGCTGCGACTTTCGCAGCATATTGCGTCTCATTACGCATGCCATCGACGCAGATTCTGTTTGTCTTTAAAGTATGATTTGCGTCCTTCCAAGTATTTGATCGTGTTTGATTTTCCGAATTGAGCTTTGACGTTAAAAAGCTGAGCCGCCTTTGCGTCGTCTGCCGCCGGATTGTACCCGCGAGTTCAGAATCAAATCTGCTTCTGCAAGATTTGATTTCTTTCGCCGAATCGACGTCTTCATGCGAATTTTATTCACATCAGCGATTGGCTCAAATCTGGGGCTATCCTTATAAGACCGTCGATGTAATATGGTTCCGGGTGATAAATTCCCAATTCGCAACCAAGAAAATGCAGCCAGGTTATTGTCATCATCCGTTTTAGTCCAGGCTTTAAATTTCTTCCGTGGTATGACGCCGGGTGAATCACCCCGTCGGCACTAAGCAAATTTTTCGCGTTTGTTTGTTGAAACCTTAAAATTGCCCGTTGCGTTTTGGAGTCGCAAATACCCGTTATCGCCGGAATCTCGCTGCTCGGAAAACCCAAAAACCGCGTTGGGTTGGCTCCAAAGCCAATATTGCCGATATAACGAAACATGGCTTGTATCAACATTACATCCGCCTTATCGTTACGGCCGCCTGTTCCCACCGTAAAATCTAAATTTACGGCTAGTCCCGAAACCGTTCCCATAGTAATTTGTTCTTTCTTCGCCATCTTCTTTTCTCTCCTGCCCCGTCTTACCATTGAGGCCGCTTTATCACTCGCTGTACCTACGAATATGCTGCGTGTCTCTTAAAGTATTATTTGTGCCTTTTCAAGTATTCGATAGCGTTTAATTTTCGCGTGGAGCGTTGATGTCTTAACATTCAAAAGCCGGGCCGCATGATTCTGTCTGCCGCCGGCTTGCATTAAGGCGTTCCGAATCAAATCCGCCTCGTACGATTCGATTTCTTTTGCCAAATCGATTTCTTTAAGCGAATTGATCTCGTCGCTTTGTAATGCTCCTACTTCACGCAATAATGCGTCCGACAGAGCAGTCAGAATCTCCAAACGTGCTCTTTCTCCCGATGGAGCAGGCAAACTTGACGGGATAACTGACTGGCTATCTTCCTCTTTCATTTCTCGAACCCCTTATAAAAATCGAATATCATTGGTTGTGCCGGACTCGCGCGTAGCAGTTTTTCGCCTTTCCGACGTGCGGGTAGCTAACGACCCAAACTCAGGGACCCCGCTCCGCGCAGGGCTGCGACTGCAGCCCTGCGCTCGATTACCGGGCGCATTGCCGCTTCATCGCGTCAGCCCTCGCCGGCCGCGAGGGCCTTTACATCGTCAGTGGTGAGCGAATTGCCTCCGATTCCCCAATCGGCGCTTTTGACTTCATCGATAACGACCCACGTAACTGCACGCAGGTTCTCGCCTTCGATCGATACCATAGTGTCGGTAAGCTTGCGGATCATTTCCTGCTTTTGAGTTGGCGTGAAAACGCCTTCCATCACTTTTACATTTAATAAGGGCATAGTTGTTCTCCTTTCGGTAATTTTGAGTTGTTATGGTAATTCGACGCGCACCTCAACTCACATGGGGCGCTCCGAATGGTTCGATTTGTTCCTGAACGCACAACGACGAGGTTAAGCGACCCGCGAATAGAGTTGCGATTGCAACCCTATCGCGCCGGATTCTCCGCCGGGCATGATTAGGCGGCATTAGCTCGATGGGACAGAGTGTGCGTCGCATGGGTGACAGCCGCTCCGGCCCGCAGGGCAGCAGCGACCATTGCGGCCTCAGCTATCTCCGTATCGGTCGCACCCGTCTCGCGAGCGTTATCGCTGTGGATCTCGATGCAATACGGGCACTGAGTAGTGAGCGCGACGGCGACGGCAATCAGCTCCTTGTACTTCACGGGAATTTCTCCATCGGCGACAGCCGCCCTGTCGAATGCCCAAAAAGCCTTCATCGCCTCCGGTGCCAGGCTGTCCATTTTCTTCAGCTTCGCCAGATTTTTTCTATCGTATAGGTTTTCGTTTTGCATAATTATTACATCTTCATTGTTTGTCGATCGCGAAGCGCCCCTGTTGGAGATTAGAAACGATTCACGAACTATTTCCGACGGCCGCTCGCTCGGCCTGTCGGAAGTGATCCTACCGAAAAGCCGGCGGCGCAAAATGAAAGGCTGTTCTTATCTTCTTTTAGAAAATAAATTTTGCCCGCATGGTGACGAGACGGCCGAGAAAGTTGCCAATCTCGTAGTTGTTGAAATTAGCATTTCCGGCAATCGAGAAAGCTCCGGTTTGTGCTCCTACGCCGCCTATGGTTTTCGGGCGTTGGTTGAACAGATCCAAGATCTCGGTGCCGATTTGGAAATTGAATCGTCCATCACCGCCGAAACGGGTGTTTTTTAAAAGCACCACGTCCGTTTGGTTGAAGCCCCTTGTCCGCAGAGTATTTCGTCCCGCAGTTGAGCGTGCAAGAAATCCCGTGCTGATGAAACCGGCATTCGGGTTTATCGCAACGTATGCGACCGTAGAAGGGTCGTTCAGCACATCGACTCCGTTCGCGTTCACAATTCTCGTACCCGCCGAATTGACGGCAAAGATGCCACTGCTGGTTTGGGGATCGCCGTTCGGATTAAAAATCGCCCTGTCGCCCGCAGCGTCAAAGTTAAAGTTACTATCCCTGCCGGAACGCACGGTAATCGGCTGACCGGACTGTATCTGGAAAATACCGTTCACTTGAAATCCGCCTAAAACCATCCGGAGAAACGGATTTTCGTTGTTGTTGAAAAACGGGATATCCACATTGAACGAAGTAACGAAACGATGCGGGATATCAAGGGCGGATAATCCCTTCTCATTTCTCAAACTCAACCCCTTTGAATCGAAACGATTACCGGCGTTTCCCGGCCGCCGGGGGTTAAGCGCGCTTGTGTTCAATTCATTCGTCGAATCATCAAGTGTCTTACTGAAGGTATAAGCCGTCGTAAAGCTGAAATTTTTGGAAAAACGGCGGTTTAAACTTGCGGAAACTCCGTCATACCATGATCTTCCGATGTTCGGGAAAGCAGTTACCGCACTATTAAAACCAAACTGTTCAAGGTTTCCTGTTCCTATAGTGGGGTTGGCGGCGAGGATCGTTCCAACAGACGGAAGACCGGCTAACTGCCCCGGAGTTGGTGCTGAAAGCAGCGTCGGTATAACCAAAGCCGAATCTATTACCACACCGCTGTTGAGTTGTACCTGAACGGGCAATTGATACGATCTTGTAGCCAAATAGCGAAGCTCGATCCCCATGTTTTTGCCAAGTTGCCGCTGGTAGGACAGCGAAAACGAATTGGTATGTGGAACTGTTTGATCTTCGATAAAACCAGCGGTTTGGGCACGTGACGCAGCCTGTCCCGAAACCGGGACGAAGTCATTCAACGCTCCCCCGTTTTGCAAAAATTGCGTAGCGGAGCCGGAGAATCGATTTTCGGCTTGTAATTGCGGCGGCAGATTCAAGAGAACCAAATTCGAAAAATTAGTGAAATAGGCCATGGAATAGTTAGCTCGGATCGAGCTGTCGCCCTGTTTGCCAAAAAGTAATCGCCCTACAGACGTATCCCAGTTCGGAGCCCATGCAAAACCGATTCGCGGAGCTAGGTTGTTCTTATCGGTTTTCGGCACGCCGAATTCGATCACGCCTGGAACAGTGGAAACAGCATTTAGCTCTTGAAGAGCGGCGTCTCGCGGCAGCGATTGATACTCATATCGTACGCCGAGGTTGAGCGTCAGATTCGGACGAACCTTCCAATCATCCTGCGCGAAGCTGTACAACCGATAGTTGTTAGCGACAAAGGCCCCCGAACCGGTACCGCGTATGTTCACGTTATCGGGAGCATCGTCCCTGAGTAAGAGATCGAAGTTGCTGTATTGATAATCGCCACGCTCACGCGGCAGGAAATTGGTGCTTGTAATGACATTGCGGAATTCACCGCCGAATTTGAAGGTGTGATCGCCTTGCACGAACGTCAAAGAATCGTAGACCTGATACGAATAATCGGCACCGCTTTGAGGCAAATTGCCACCCGGCCCCACAAGGAGGTTAAGGGACAGCACCTCTATATTCGGAAAATCGGAAAGAGCAGGATCAACAAGTGGATTATCGGCAATCGCTTCGCGATACGACAAACGCAGGTCGTTTATGACATTCGAACTTATGGTGTTGATCCAGTTAGCGGAAAACAGTTTTGTGTTGAAAACACTGAAATTGTTAAAAGCTAATCCGCCGTTGCCGGATTGTTCGGCAGAGAGCCGCGAATCGCTGTAACGATATCGCAATTGATTCTTCTCGTTCGGCAAATGGTCGATATTAAACTGGTAGCTCTTGGTTGTGAAAGTATTCGGTACCGAGAGAGCGACTGGCCCGAATGGAATTCCAGAAACACCTAAGACCGTGCCGAATTCTGATGTTGCGTCAGGATCCGCAGTCGCTGCCAGGGCCACATTATTCCTTAAAATGCTTATGACGAACGGACTTACACCGGGGATAGCGGCGATCTGATTTAGACCCGCTTGAGTGGGCAGAAAGGCTGTACCGGCAGGAGCTCCCGCGCCTTCGTTAAAGACCTTCTCGAAGGCACCG
The DNA here is from genome assembly GCA_014379075.1 of Pyrinomonadaceae bacterium. Taxonomy (GTDB): domain Bacteria; phylum Acidobacteriota; class Blastocatellia; order Pyrinomonadales; family Pyrinomonadaceae; genus OLB17. The sequence goes on from JACMMN010000184.1 coordinate 10,277, forward strand.
AAAAAGAAAAGCTTGTTCTTACCGGAAATAAATGTCGGTCCGTTGCCGTCGCCAAAATTAAAGAAAGGCAGTGGGCCGCCAAAAGTGCCGCCATAACGCGCCTGCTTCAGAAAATTCTTACGTCCCTGGCTTCCTTCGGATGTCGAAGGTGCATTAAGTTTTTCAGTATCAATGTATGTAAAAACACTTCCGTGATATTGGTTCGTACCCGATCTGGTAACCGTATTGAATTGCCCACCGGCCCCGGCGCCAAACTCGGCATTGAAGTTGTTTTGCAGCAGCGTGAATTCCTGCACTGCGTCCTGGATGGGTGCAGTTACCGGTCCTGTTACACCCGGATCGTCGTTATCGACGCCATCAACGTTAAACGTATTGCCCCGAGGTCGCACGCCGCCGATC
>JACMMN010000185.1 GCA_014379075.1 Pyrinomonadaceae bacterium
GGGCTTTCAACTATTAACAGATTCTTCGACATAATTCGGTATGCACATCTTTCGCCCCAAGGCTCGTAACCGTTTCGGTCTATTTTGAAAAAAATATGCCAGACGCTCCTTTGCGTGCTGACATTCTGACTTCTAACACCTATTGTTTATCGCTGTCAATGCGAGATTTTCTAATCAGGCAGAAACCCGCGCGGTAGCAAGGGTGTTCTTTTAGAGTTCGCGAGTGTTGAATTTCGGGAATATACACTCCCTACCGGTCGTGTTTCCGCCTATATTCTCCGGGCGTAATTTTTTCCCGGCAAAACACGAATCAGATCGCGAATATCGAGCCCGACGAGGACCGAATTAAGATCGCCGAATGAAAGGCCGCTTACTTCGAGCAGATTATCGATATGCACCGGCTCGTCCGCCGATAGCAGTGTCCAAACTTTGCGATCATTGGCACTCAAGTCGGCTGGAACAAGTTCCTGCTGACGCGATTTGGTTTCGGTTCCTTTTTCAATAACCGGCGGCAGGATCTCGGCGGCGATCTCGCTTGGAAGTTCCGCGACTACATCCTGCCATTGCTGCACTAATTTGGCCCCAGATTTTATCAAATAATTAGTACCGATCGAATTCCGCGAAGTGATATTTCCCGGTACGGCCATCACTTCGCGGTTCTGCTCCATCGCCAGACGCGCCGTTATCAAAGACCCGCTTTTTTCGGTCGCTTCGACTATCACCACACCTAAGCTTAGCCCGCTTATGATTCTATTGCGGTAAGGAAAGTTGTCCTTCAACGGCGGCGTGCCGAGCGGGAACTGAGAAACTATGGCACCTCCTGACTCAAGAATTTCGTTTATCAGCTTCGCGTTTTCCTTCGGATAAACGCCGTCGATACCGGTTCCTAGTACCGCCACCGTTTTGCCGTTTCCGCGAATTGCACCGCGATGTGCCGCCGTATCGATTCCGCGTGCAAGCCCTGAAACTATGCAAATTCCACGCGATGCCAAATCCCGCGACAGCATCTCCGCCGCGTTCTCGCCATATGTCGAGCACATCCGTGAACCGATAACACCGACGCACGGCAACTCAAAACAAGCCTGCCAATCACCCCGCACATAAAGCGTTATCGGCGGATCGGCGATCTCGCGAAGCAAAGCCGGATAGCTCCCGTCATCCAAGATCAAAACATCGCCGCCAAGCTCTTTTAGATTGCTCAGTTCACTCTCAGCCTTCTCATGAAACTCCCGCTTCATTATGCTCTCGATCGTCTGCGGACGGATCCGCAGCGATTCAAGTTGCGTCCGCCGCGCATGAAAAACATTAGCCGCCGACCCAAAGCTCTCCAACAGCTTAGTCGCCGCCCGCGGCCCAACCCCCGGCGTCATATTAAGGGAAATCCAATCGATCATAAATGCTTAAGGACAAAGCTCTTCACTTTATCCTTATCCTTTCTCCTTTATCCTTTATTCCTTGGCGGAGGCGTGTGGGAGTCGAACCCACCTGAGCTTGCTCTCACAATCTCACAAACGGTTTTGAAGACCGCGCCCATCACCGGACAAGTTGCGCCTCCGAAAATTAATAGTCTCTCTATAGTCGAAGCATCGGCCAGAAAATAGTAAGACGTGACACATTTTGAAACATCAATCGTACTCTGAAGGAGTGCAACAAAGGTTTTCTTTCCGTGTTAATCCGTGAATTCCAAAATGTTGCATGCTTTCGCACATTTGTTTCAGGTGAAACAAACCTGTGAGGTGAAACAAAACACTCATTCGGCCTTTAGCATCATCGTCACCAGCGTTGCCCGGTTCGCTATATCGTCGAGCAAGATATGTTCATACAATGTATGAGCTCCATTGCCGCTGATGCCGAGGCCGTCGAGGACGGGAACGCCTAATGCCCCAACGAAATTTCCGTCCGAAGCTCCACCGACCTGGGTTTCGCCGAGTTCGTATCCGAAACCGGCGGCCAGACCTTTTGCTTTATTATAAAGAGCAATTACCGAATCGGTCCGTTCCATCGGCGGGCGGTTGATGCCGCCGATGACCTGTAATGTAACACGGCTGTCGAGTGGTGTGAGGTTTTTGACTTCGGCTTCGATGCGGGCGGCTTCTTGCATTGTGCTGAACCGGACATCGACGGAGCATTCGGCGTTTTCGGGTATCACGTTCGATGTGGTGCCGCCTTTGATAACGCAGACGTTCGCGGTCGTGCCGATCTCTGAATTGTTGAGCGTATGGATTTTTTCAATCTGCCGTGCGAGTTCGAGGATCGCGCTAGCACCTTTTTCCGGTTCGAGACCGGCGTGGGCGGGAACGCCGCGGGCTTTGACGACGAACATTCCGGTACCTTTGCGGCCGGTTTTTATTCGTCCGGCGGCGGACGGCTCGAATACGAGGCAGAACTCAGATTTTACCGCTTCGGCTTCGACCAATTTGCGGCCGGTGTAGCTGCCGACCTCTTCATCGCAGGATAACAAAATGGTGATCGGCCGAGAAGGTTTTTCGCCCGATTCGGCAAAGTATCGCAACGCTTCCAACATTAATATAATGTTGGCCTTCATATCGAAAATGCCGCAGCCGTAAAATTTGTTGCCGTCGATCCGCGTCGGATTTTCGAAACTTGTGCCAACCGGATGAACAGTGTCTGTGTGTCCCAGCAGCAAAAC
>JACMMN010000186.1 GCA_014379075.1 Pyrinomonadaceae bacterium
AACGACCCCGCCGACATGCAGCGTTTGATCGAACTCGGCGTGGACGGAATCATGACCGATTATCCGGATCAATTGCTGGAACTCCTGATGCGGAAGCCCGCGCTTTAGCAAGGGCGATTCATACAAATTTGCCGTAAGGACATTTAGCCGCAAAACGGAGCAAGAAGGACAAAGAAACCTTTGAGCGCTTTCTGTGCCGCGGCCATTCTCACTCCGCCCTTGCTGACGCTCGGGCTTCTGCAAAAAAACATGTATTCGCGATCGTCACGAACTTTTCGCTTTTCTTAAACCCGTAATCCTCACCATGCCAAAGCGCCAGTGATGCAGTCGTCTCTTCAAAATCCCGTTTCGTCCGGTCCGGATATAACGCACGCCATTGCGGACAGCTTTGTTTTCTCACGATCCCGCGTATGGATGAGCGAAGGCCGGGAATGAACGATGACGGATTCAATGCTTCGTTCATATGATCGGTCATAAACGGCTTGAGCAAGAGTTCTTTTGCCTCGTTAAATATCCAAATCCCTTTTTTCAGATCAACGGTCGCGGGCCGCTCGATTTTGCCAATCCTCGTTTCCTTCGTCAAACCCTGGTAAAACCGCATTCCGGCGTAGTTTGCGAACATATCCGCGTTCGAAAAAACACCGCCAACCATTGTGCCGTAATAAGTATTCTCCGACTTTCGTCCCCACCGGACTGCTTTTTTCGAGGCTTCATCCGGTGTCACGCCGTGGGCGAGCGCCCGTTCGTATATTCGATAATAGGTATAACCCTGCTGAAAGAAATGAGCGATTTTGTCCGTTCCGAACGACGTGCCGTAAAGATTTACGGTCGGGCTGATCGTAAAATAATTGAAGAGAGCCAACACGAAAATTGACTGCCGGTATTTCGTTTTGTATCGGGCTGGATGGGCGCGAAACTTGTGCGAATCCATCCAACTGCCGGATTTTGTAGTAGGGATAATTCCGTCGCCGATCAGCTTGAAAACCTCACGCGCAACCGCTTCTTCGGAACGAAGATAAGCAAGCCGTTTTCGATTCTTTTCCGATGAGCTGCATTTTGCCGAAGCATTTTCAACACACGCCTGCCGGACCGCGATCTCCGTATTTATTTTAGCAATAGCCTTCCTAATATTCTCTTCCGTATATTCCGAAACCTCACCGCCAATATCCGCCAGCGGCACCGGCGGCAGATTGTACTGGTCCGTCTCAAAGGCAAACGCGGCGATTGATTGCAGAATTAGGACAAGACAGAGCGTTACTCGTGAAATCGTCTGACTAAGCTTCGGATGGAAAAAATTTTTATTCAGGATAAATTAGTGGGATCTTGTTTTTGCCGTTTTTTCGGTAAATCAGAAAATCGCTGTCAACTGTATATACAATCGAATTTTTGATCAACTCACTCATTCGCACAATACAGGCGTCGGCAAGCGACATCGGTACATTAGCGTATTTTTTCATCAAGATTTTAACGGTTGCGAGTTCATCGGATAATGAAAATTCGATTTGCAAAACGCCGCGTTCAACCAACTCCAAAACTTTTTGTTCGCCGTCTGACATATTTTGAAGCAAATAACATGCTTCGGTTAATGCGGCTTCACAAATCAAATAAGGTGTCGGCAAGTTTGCGGATTGCAATTGGGTCCATTTGTGCCATTGATCTCTTTCGTAGATCAAGCCGACTATGACGCCCGCATCGGCGATCACGCGAGCGTTATTCATCTTCTGATAGTCTTTTTCTATTTTCTAATGCCTTTTTTTCAGCACTCTTTTTCCCGATATCTTTCCGATACTCTTTATTACACGATAAATCTGTCGGCAAGCCGCTTTTGATGGAACCGATCAGATCCGGGGCCAAATCAAAAATCGTTTTGAATGGTTTATCATTCTCGATCGCCGCATCGCCGTTTTTCTTCTCCGTCGGCCTACCGTTCGTACGCTTACGTACCGCGTCTAAATCTTTTTGAGCAATCGTATAAACATTGGCGAATTTCCCCGCTTTAAGTTTCCCCTGCTCGATCAAAGCGATAATCCGCCGCCGGCTGACGCCTAAGATCTCACTTGCTTGTTTCGTGGTTAACACATCCATATCCGAGCCTCTAAAAGATTATAAATTCATATACAAAACTATGCAAACATCAGTATAGATATGATTACATTTTAGGTGAATTTACTATTGCGCTATTATTGTCTCAACATTATATGTTTAACCTTCCTGTCGTATTCCGAAGTCTCGCAAATATATGACCAAAATTTCTTCCATTTTTCTCCTGATAAGTCTTTTTACATTTTCCACGACATTAGTATTTTCTCAGAAAGACAATACACTAGAGATCAAAAGAATTGAATCGTACCGCAAAAATGTTGATAGTTTTGTAAAGAGAGCTGACACGCCCGATTTAATTTTTGCCGATGTTTCTGATTACTTAGAAGGCTCCAAACCAAAGTGGCAAAAATTTAGATCGGAAAAGATACTGGAGAAATTTCGTGAAACAACGGAGACATACACGATAGCTCTAAACTGGCGACGGAACGGCAGAATAGTAGCGTCTAATTTCACTCTTTTTAGCCCGTCCGGAGATTGGTCCAAATACGTCTTTCATCATTTTCGCGAAGATGGCACACTCGCTAAAGTTAGATCTGAATTGCGAACGTTTTATGGCGATTATATTGTAATCGAGGACCGGTACCTAGACATTCGCGGCAGATCGATAAGTAAATCAGTGCAATATCTAGATCTTCAAACGAACAAGCCGAAGAAGCCAACTAAAGACTTTCTCGGAGATAACCCGGTTTTCAACCAAAATGACTATTTTAAGAAAACCGCCAAACTTCCTTTTTATCATTTAGTAAAGAAATAATAGTCTCTCTATTTTTTATGCACTACCATCTCATTGGAATTTGCGGCACGGCGATGGCGTCTTTGGCCGGGATGCTGCAGGCTCGCGGGCATCGCGTAACGGGTTCGGACCAGAATGTTTATCCGCCGATGTCGACGCAGCTCGAGGCGCTCGGCATTGAGATAATGCAGGGATATACGGCGGCAAATGTGGACATCGGAGCGGACTGCACGGTTGTCGGCAACACTATTTCGCGCGGCAACGCTGAGCTTGAAGAAGTTCTGAACCGAAAGCTTCTTTACCGTTCGCAGGCCGAGATCGTCAAGGAAGAATTTATTCGCGGCCGCCGCTCGATGGTCGTCGCCGGAACGCACGGCAAGACGACGACGACGAGCATCGCGGCCTGGGTGATGGAGGTCGGCGGGCTTGATCCTTCGTTTCTCGTCGGCGGGATCGTGCAGAATTTCGACGCCAGCTTTCGCGTCACCGACAGCGATCATTTCGTCATCGAAGGCGACGAATACGACACCGCATATTTCGACAAAAAGCCGAAATTCATGCACTACCTGCCGGAGATAGCCATCGTCAACAATATCGAATTCGACCACGCCGATATTTACGACGATCTGGAGGACATCAAATGGGAATTTTCACGGCTGATGAATTTAGTTCCCGGAAACGGACGCCTGATCGTCGGGATCGATTCACCGGTCGCGGCCGATGTCCTCGCCGAAATGCAGGGCAAGCTGTTCACCAACGTCGAAACATTCGGCCTGTCCGACGATGCCAAATGGCAGGCCCGCTATATCGATTTTTCCGGCGACACGACACGGTTCACCGTTTTCCGCGAAGGCACGAGCTGGGGCGAATTCGAGACGCATCTGATCGGTGAATTCAATGTCCGTAACTGCCTCGGCGTCATTATCGCCGCCGACGCGTGGGGAATTTCGAAGGAAAAAATTCAGGAGGCGTTCCACACCTTCAAATCGGTCAAACGCCGCGTCGAAGTTCGCGGAACGATCGGCGGCGTGACCGTTATCGACGATTTCGCACATCACCCGACCGCCGTCGAGGAAACCCTAAAAGCCCTGCGAATGAAATACGCCGGCAAACGCCTGATCGCCGTCTTCGAGTCCTGATCCTACTCGCCATCAACGCCCAGTAGATCAAACCCGCCAGGCCGAAGCCGACGAACCAGGCGTAGCCGTAGACGGTTTTCATTGCCGGGACCCAGCGGCCCAGCAAGGCGACGACTAAGCCGATCAACGTCGCCGCGACGGCGGGCCAGTTC
>JACMMN010000187.1 GCA_014379075.1 Pyrinomonadaceae bacterium
CGAACGAAATCGAACTTTTGAAGATATTTCACCTGTACGAGTTTTGTGTCGCCCTCCTCTAACGTTTTTTCCAGCCAGGACAATGTTTGCTCGCGATCTTTTACGGTGGCGGCGCGTAGAGCTATGGTCATAGCCGGAAGGCCGCCGGTCTGCTTTTGTCCGGTTGAACGAATCTCGCCCGTCGTCTTTGCTTTTATCGATTCTTCCAGCCAAAACCGGTTTGCTGCGTCAATTCCTCTGGACGCTTGAATCTTTTGCAGCTGAGCGGAAAATTCGCCGCCGCCCTCCAACTCGAGAGCCTTAACTCTAGCGGAAAAGGACTTTTCGTGATCGCCGATGGCTTCGTACGCCGTACCAAGAAACCATTGAGCAAGCGTGAACTCCGGATTTTCCGCCGCGGTTTTTTCAAGCACGTCGATAGCCTCTGTGTAGCGTTTCGCGAGAAGATGCGCCAGACCTATGTTCGCATGAGCCATCGGGGAGAGCGGATTCAATTCACGTGCCTTGGTCAGTTTTTCAAGTCCTTCCTGAAGCCTGCCGGCAATTGTCAGAAAGTACCTGTATCGCAAATATGCATCGGCGTTATTTCCATTTAATTCAATTGCTCGTTGTAGGCTTCTTTCCGCATCGGGCCAATTCCGATCGATAAGAAATTGTATGAGCGCCAGCGACGTATGAACATTTGAAAGATCAGGATTTAGCTCCAAAGCACGGTTGATCTCCTGTCTCGCTCGCGGGACCGTGTCGGTCGGCGGTAGAAGCCCAAAATTAAATAAGATCACGTTCGCATCGGCGATCCCGGCATGGGCCTCGGCAAAATTCGGATCGAGCGCGATTGCCTGCTCGTAAAATTCTATGCTCCGATTTAAGCCGTCGGGCGTGTTCTGGCTTTGGTGGAAACGCCCCCGCAGATATTTTTCGTACGAATCGGCATTGTCGGTTCCCCGATGTGCAAGCCTGGTATTGTCGTTGCTGCTTAATTCAAAAGCCAATGTTTTGGCAATCCTTGCGGACAATGCATCTTGCAAGGCAAATATTCCGCCGGCCGGTTCGTCAAATCTTTCAGTCCAGATCTGCATGCCTGTGTCCGTTCTTATCAATCGGGCATTGATACGCAGCCTGCCTTCCGATTGTTGGATAGTACCTTCGAGCACCGCATCGACATTCAATTTCTTTCCAATTTCGACAGGATCCGCCGGTGATTCGGCAAAAGTGGTTACGGCGCTCGTCGGCCGCACGACAATCTGTTTCAGACTTCCAAGCTTAGTTATCAATGCGTCGGTCAGGCCCATGCCAAGAGCTTTGCCGTTTTCCTCTGCTGTCAGCGATTTCAGCGGCAAAACCGCGATCGAATTTATTTTTGAAGTCGGCTGTAAAGTTGGACGATTAAAATACCAAACACCCGCACCAAGCAAAACGATCAAGCCGAAGGGGGCAAGCATCTTAAAACCGGGGATTCTATTCCGCCTCGGCGGCAACGCAAGCGGTCGATCGTCAACCTCATTCTCGACAGCAATGGTCAATCTTTTGACCGTCCGTTTTTCTAAGATAACCGGTTCTTCGATCACTGGGCGCGTCCGCCGCAGATCGGCCGAGAACCGATAGCCGCGTTTAGGCAGTGTTTCTATATATTGGTCGCCGTTTGTATTGAAAATCTTTCTCAGACGTGAGATCTGCTTCGCGAGATTGCCTTCCTCGACAAACGCGTCCGGCCACACGGCCGATATCATTTCATCCTTTGTCAGGGCTCTCCGGTTGTTTTCGATCAGCACTAAAAGCGTCTCGAATTCCTTGGCCGGGAGATGAAGCGGCAGGCCGTCGGAGAACAAAGTTTTCTCCTGCGGATCAAGCACGAACTTGCCGAATTCATAAACAAATCGTTTGTTTTCAGCCGTTTCCATGAAGTCAAAAAAAAATCAAAAAAACCGCAAGACTTTTTCCCGGATAACAAAAATAATGAGGCAGTCGAACAATTCTTGATAGCGAACACGAGTCGGATTTGCGTTGATTCTAGCTCAAACCTCAAACAGAGGCAACACTTTTTATGAAACAGCGTGCGGAGATCACATTTGAAACACAGGAAACGATCGTGTTGCGTGAGGGCTCGAAAATACTGACTGTATTTTGTCCCAAGTGCCGGAAAAACGTCCTGATGGCCGCGCCGCAGGCAATTGCCATTCTATTGGGTTCAACCGAGCGTGAAATCTTTCGCCTGGTCGAAGCCGGCAAAATTCATTTCACCGAAACGGGCCGCGTTCTGGTTTGTCTCAAGTCCCTAAACGAGTTCAGAGGAGAAGTTTAGTTATGAAAAAGATTCTTTTTTCAATGGTGACGATTTTGATTATTGGCTGTGCGGCAACTCCAGCCCAAACCCCTGAATTTACGTATCAGGGCAGGCTTTTGGACGGTTCACTTCCGGCGAGCGGCACGTACGAGATGCGGTTCAGGCTGTTCGATGCCGAAAGCGCTGGCACACAGCAGCCGCAGCCCGCACCGATTACCCTTGATTTTACGGTAACGGGCGGAAATCCGGTTACAGTTGCGAACGGCGTTTTCACGGTAAAGCTCGATTTCACCGCAAGTGCGTTTCCCGGCGCCGCAAGATTTCTGGAGATCGGCGTTAGAAAGACGACCGACCC
>JACMMN010000188.1 GCA_014379075.1 Pyrinomonadaceae bacterium
ACACATCTGCCGAAGATGTAAAAGGCGCCGTCAAAAATGCGCGAAAGGCTTTTGAAACCTGGCGAAAAACTTCTTTTGCCGAACGCCGCAGATTTATAATGAAAGCCCGCGAAGTGATTTTGGCGGAAATGGACGAGATTGCCCGGCTGATTTCCGATGAATCGGGCAAACCGGTCGCCGAAGCTCTTTCGATGGAAATTTCGACCGTGTTGGATTTAATGCAGTATTTTGCCAAAAACGCCGAAAAATTATTAAAGCCGCGCAAAATCAATATCGGTCTTTACGCGACTTTAGGACGTTCGTCAAAAATCATTTATCAGCCTTTGGGCGTAGTCGGCATTATTCCCGCTTGGAATTACCCGTTTTCGATTCCTTTGGGCGAAACGGCGATGGCTTTGATGGCTGGAAATACAGTTGTTTTGAAACCTTCGGAACTCACGCCGTTTATCGGTCTGAAAATCGGCGAGGTTTTCAAGAAAGCCGGAATTCCCGAAAATGTCGTGCAGGTCGTCAGCGGCGCAGGACAAACCGGAGCGGCACTGGTTGATTCCGCACCTGACAAAATTATGTTCACGGGAAGCGTGGCAACGGGCAAGAAAATCGCCGAGGCTGCCGCGAAAAATTTAACATCTGTTGTTCTCGAACTAGGCGGCAAAGACCCGATGATTGTTTTCGCCGACGCAAATTTGGAGCTCGCCGCAAACGGTGCGATTTGGGGCGCGTTTTGTAATTCGGGACAATCCTGTTCGTCGGTCGAAAGGCTTTATGTCGAAGAATCGGCGGCGGAAAAATTGACGAATTTAATCGTCGAAAAGACTAAAAAATTAAAGCAAGGCGCGGGAAGCGACGCGGCGACCGACATCGGCGCGATGTCTTCGGAAAGGCAGTTGAAAATTGTCGCCGACCATGTGGAAAGTTTTGAAAAGGAAGGCGCGAAGATTCTCACGGGCGGAAAAAGCAAAGATTTATTTTTCGAGCCGACCGTGATTTCGGGCGCAACCAACGCGATGCGGGCGATGCAGGAAGAAACCTTCGGTCCGACATTGCCAATCGCAACCTTTAAAACCGAAGAAGAAGCGATTCGCCTTGCCAACGATTCCGAATTCGGCTTGACGGCGAGCGTCTGGACAAAAGATTTAGCGAAGGGAAAACGAGTCGCGGAAAAAGTCGAAGCGGGAACGGTTTGCGTCAATGAAGTTCTCTACACGCACGGCATCGGGCAAACGCCCTGGGGCGGATTCAAAAATTCGGGACGCGGCAGAACGCACGGCGTCGAAGGCTTGATGGAACTTGTCCAGCCGCAGCATATTCACGTCAACCGATTTCTATTTGCGCCAAATGCCTGGTGGATGCCTTACGGCACGACGGCAATTGAAACTTTTCGCGGCTTCGCCAAATATTTCGCTTCGGGCTCGCTGTTTCAAACAGCAAAACTCGCACCGCAGCTTTTAAAACGAATAAAAGAATTACGAAAGAAATAATTTTCTGTCTTCCGTGTAATTATTTACACGGAATTTATAAATTGACTTGTATCATAAATTAGACTAAAACAGGCATTTTCAGGCATTTGGTTAACCGCCCGCTGTGAAAGGGCGGTTTAACTCCGTGTTAGGCGCTTCCCTTAACAGTAACTGAGTTGTTGAACGAACCGGGGATTATATCAGAGTTTATGGTACAAGAAAGGTGGCTTTAATTATCCGGCTTAACTGCTCGTGGTAAAGTCGGCTCTCAGGTTCAGCCTCAAGTGACCGCCGTCCTCACTGCTCGGATTTATTCACTCGCCGAAGGGTAGTGGTCAATTTCGATAATAAATAAAAATAAGGATTTATATGTGTGTTAGCGCACAGACATCTACCTTTCCTATGTGATTTACTCATCACTAGAGTTAAAAGTATGACATACGACGAGAGTCAGCAACTCTCTCCTTGATGTCTCAGGTGAAAGTGACCTCTTTTTAATTGTTCCACATTTAAAATGACCCACTACCCCTGAAAAGACATTTTTGGCTTTGATTCAATGCAAGCATATAGTTCTCCGCCGCTTAGTAAAAGCCATTAGGCTAAAGAATGCTCTGCGGGGAGCAGGAGTATTTACAGATCATAAATTAGGCTAAAACCGAAGATGATTTACACGGAAATAATTCCGTTCAATACAAAGTTAGGTACTCAGGTACATAGCCACACCGGAGAACTCTAACCTAATTCAACAACAACGTGGCGGAAAGGAAGGTAATTATGGAAAATTTAATATACGGAACTTTGTATCGCATTCAAAATGGTTATAAGGGATGGAAGGGGGGATATTTAGACACCTGCGTCGCAGGTTGTGAAGGCAACTTTTTGTGTGTCTCGACTGCCACGAGCTTTGATAGAGGTCCAGGCACCGGCACATGGAAGATACTATCAGCAACCGGAAAGGCGGAACGCGAGCCTGTCATGGCTAATGATCTGGTTTACCTTCAAAATCAATATAAAGGAAATGGAGGATACTTGGACACCTGCGGCGCAGGCTGTGAGGGCAACACATTGTGTGTCTCGACTGCCACGAGCTTTGATAGAGGTCCAGGCACCGGCACATGGAGATTACTTACCGATTCCTCTGGCGGAAACGTGCAAGAAGACGCAGTTGTTCACTTGTGGAACGGATATGCTGATTGGACGGGGGGCTTTTTGGACACCAGAGGAGCGGGCTGCGAAGGAAATTTATACTGTGTCTCTACCAGTGCAACCTGGAACAGGGATGCAGGAAGCACTCAGTGGCGCTTCCACGAGCAATGAGATTCTTTGTTGAAAAAGCAAGGCTAATTCGCCTAATCCCAGTTTGACGCGGACGGTGGGGGCTTGAACTCAGACAAAAGAGTCTGGCAACGCCCCCGTTGTCGCTCAACCAGACGTGAGGCTGCCACGTTGCGATTGGCAGGCTGGAAAATCGAAAAGAGAGGGCTGCGATGGCATAAAGAATGATGGTTCATAGTAAGCGACTCGACGGTACAGGAATCCGAACGAGGCATAAGCGGCGTAAGCGTAGACGGACGAAACCTAACAACTCATTCAACCGGAGCGGAAATAGCTCGAATGTCATCGTCAACTTGGATGCTATTCGGCAATTCTTCCCGCCCGGTTAATTCGGGCGTTATCTTTACCAGCCTGAAACCGATATGTCAGACATTGTCATAGAAAAGTTCTCTGAGTACACACCGGAGCTGGTTGCTCGCGTGTTGGAGATGGAACAGAAAGTTTTTGATCCGCCGCTATCTGAGGAGATTGTGTCGAAAGAACTTGAGGGCAGAAAGAACATACTTGCCCTTTTCGCTTTCTCGCAAGATGTATGTTGCGGTTATAAGATCGGCTTTCAGCATTCGCCTGAGATATTTTACAGTTGGATCGGAGGAGTGCTTGCCGCCTATCGGCGACAGGGGATCGCAACCAAGTTGCTGGAAACCCAGCATGCGATGGTTAAAGCTTTGGGCTACAAGTTCGTGCGTACTTCGACCAGGAATAAATACCGCGATATGCTGTTGCTAATCATCAAGCTTGGATTTGATGTTACCGGTGTACAGAAGAAGTTG
>JACMMN010000189.1 GCA_014379075.1 Pyrinomonadaceae bacterium
AAACGGTGTGGCTACCTCGCTTTTACAGTCCCAACTTCTTTGCTAAAACCCGGTAAGCCCTTTCGAGTTCTTCTATCTTTAAGATCTTTGCCACGACAATAAAACAAATTCCTCCGAGGCCTATCGGAACGAACGCCTCTAAAAGTCTGATCAGAAAGTATTTCTCCGCAAAATACGCCGTCAAAAAATGGTAGCTTAGATAACACACAACCGACATCGCAGCAGAGGCAAGTAAGACCTTAAATAGCGAAGCCAAAAGTTCACGCCCGTTCAGCCCACCGATCCGCCGCCGCATCAGGAAGGCAAGTGCAAGGAAATTTGCCAGTGCCACGCTCGAAGTCGCCAGGGCGACGCCGACATGGCCAAACCCGTCTGGCCGCTCTGCGGTGACGCCAACCGTCGAAAGAAGGTTCATCATTCCAAAACTCATTACGAAATGCAGAGCAATTGATACGACGCTGACATACATTGGCGTTTTGGCATCGTCAAGGGCGTAAAATGAGGGGGACAGGATCTTTATAGCCGCGTAACCCGCCAAGCCGACCGAGTAGGCGGCGAGAGCCCACGCCGTCATATTCGTATCGAATGCGTTGAATTCTCCGCGTTCGTACAACAGGCTGACAATAGGTTCGCCGAGAACGATCAGGCCGCACGCGGATGGAATGGTAAGTAGAAAAACGAGTTTCAAAGCACCGGAGAGCGTGGATCGAAATTTGTCGAAATCATTTTCTGATGCGAGCCGCGAAAGTGTCGGGATCGCGGCCGTGCCGATCGCTACGCCGAAAACGCCGATCGGAAACTGCATCAATCTAAAGGCATAGCTGAGCCATGAATTTCCGCCTTCGATGCCCGAGACGACGAAAGTATCGACCAATACCTTTACCTGTATTGCGGATGTGCCGATTATCGCCGGGCCCATCAATCGCATTACGCGTTTGACGCCTTCGTCGGTAAAACTAATGGTCGGTGAAAATCTAAATCCGACATTGAGCAGCGACGGTATTTGAATTAGAAGTTGCGCCGCACCGCCGATCAATGTCCCGCAGGCCATGCCGATGATGGCCCACTGAGCCGGAACACTCGGGATCAGATTTTTATCCGAGGACGATTCCCAAACGCCGCCGCTCAGGTAGAACGCAAATCCGAGCCCGAAAATTATGGAAAAGATGTTAAATGCCGTTGATGCAGAAGCCGGAATGCCGAAGCGGCCCTTCGTATTTAACACGCCCATTGCGACCGCCGCCAGGGCAACGAGGAGGATGAACGGGAACATTATCTGGGTCAATGTAACGGCGAGAGCGGCTTTTTCGGGCGGAAAACCCCACGCAAGGAGGGGAACTATATATGGAGCCAGGAAAATTCCCGCGATGGTGATTATGCTGAGAACGACTGCCAGGCCATTGAATATCAAACTTGCCAGACGCCATGCTTCGATCTCGTTCTTCTTTAGCTGGTAATCCGTAAAGACTTTGACAAAGGCAGCAGACAACGCGCCTTCGGCGAATAGATCGCGCAAAATGTTTGGAATTCGAAAACCGACGAGGAAAGCATCATATAGGAAACCCGCTCCGAAATATTTGGCAAAGATCGTCTCGCGCACCAAGCCAAGCAAGCGCGAGAACATAACGGCGATCGAAACGATCCCGGCCGAACGGGCGACACTCCTGTGTTTTTCCGGCGGATTTTCTCCGGTGGATTCGATCGATGCCTCGGTGATCACCGGGTCTGCGGACTGTTCGGGTTCTTCGGGCGGTGAGGACTGTTTTTCGATATCGCTCATGTTTAAACGGACAACCGCAAACGTAGAAGTTTGCATTATCCTGCGAATTTGAACAAGCGAAAAACAAAAAAGGAAGCAAATGCTTCCTTAAATATTTTAGGCAGAGACCCGACCGTTAGGAAGGGTTAGAGCGGTTCGCGATAGGAAGCCGTCG
>JACMMN010000023.1 GCA_014379075.1 Pyrinomonadaceae bacterium
AAATTTTAAAGTTAACGCAATGGACTGCTGACTATTACGCAGCGTCATGGGGTGAAATTCTAAAAGCCTCGCTTCCGGCTGGGATCAATACCGCGAGCGAAGTGATCGTTGCGATCACGGAAGGCGGCCGAGACGAACTGCAAAAAATTACAAAGGATACCTCGAGACTTCGAATTCTCCGATTTCTTAGTGACAATGGCGAGTCTTCACAACGAGATCTTATTAAGGAATTTGGCGAATCTCCGGCAAAGCGAGGCATTCGCGAATTGGTGAACCAGGCTCTTGCCACCACGCATCACCGAAGCGTAACAACTAAGGTCAAGGCCAAACATCGGAAGGCCGTGCGTCTCTTGAATACTTCTGATCCAGAACAAAAACCTCTTAGTGCCGCTCAGCAAAAGATAATTGATACGTTGACCGAGAATGGCGGCGAAATGTTGTTCACCGAACTGCTCGAAAAAGCGGATGTCGGAGCGTCTTCGATAAATACATTGTCAAAACGCAGCTTGCTCGAAGTTTTCGTCGTGGAAGTTTTGCGTGATCCGCTGGCGAATGCCGAATTTCCCAATTTAGATGAATTAACACTTAATGCCGAACAGTCATTCGCCCTCACCGAGATACGGAAGGCCTTACATTCCAACGGATATGAGGCTTTTCTGCTGCGCGGCGTCACCGGCAGTGGAAAAACGGAAGTTTACATCAGGGCGATGCGGCACGCATTGGATCAGGGCAAATCCGCCTTGATGCTGGTTCCCGAGATCGCTCTGACACCCATCTTTTCGCGGCGGCTTCGTGTTATCTTCGGGGATGAGGTCGCAATTCTGCACTCAAACCTTTCTCCCGGCGAGCGTTTCGACGAATGGCGGCGTATCCGCAGCGGGAAAGCCCGGATCGCGATCGGAACGCGGTCAGCCGTCTTTGCGCCGCTGCAAGATATCGGCCTCGTGATCGTCGATGAAGAGCATGACGGCTCCTACCGCCAACACGAAGCGCCGTATTACAATGCGCGCGATGTTGCCGTCATGCGGTCGAATCTGGCAGGAGCGACAGTTGTTTTGGGTTCGGCAACTCCAGCTCTAGAAACTTTTCAGAATGCGAAAAACGGTAAATATCAGTATCTGCAGTTACAAAACCGGATCGGCGACCGTCCGCTCGCAAAAGCGGAACTGATCGATATGCGTGAGGTTTTTCGCCAGGCGGGCAAGGACGTTTCCCTATCGCCGCAGCTTATTGAGGGAATACTGGAAACCCATTCCAAGGGCGAGCAATCGATAATTCTCCTGAACCGCCGCGGCTTTTCGCAATTCGTTCTCTGCCGGACGTGCGGCGAGAGCCTTCGCTGCAAAAACTGCGACATCACGCTTACGTACCATAAACGTGACGCTCGTCTCGTTTGCCATTACTGCGGCCATAACGTCGGTGTGCCGCGTAATTGCCCATTCTGCAAAAGCGAGTTTTTATATTTTATAGGTGAAGGCACCGAACAGCTCGAGGTTACTTTGGGCAAGAAGTTCCCCGATCTCCGCATCGCCCGCATCGACCGCGACACGATGGCCAAGCGCGGTGAAATGGCAAAACTTCTGATCGGTTTCGATAATGGCGAGATCGATATGCTAGTTGGAACGCAGATGCTTGCGAAAGGGCATGACTTTCACAATGTCACTTTGGTCGGTGTGATCTCGGTCGATACCGGACTGGGATTGCCGGATTTTCGCTCGGCGGAAAGAACCTTCCAGCTTTTAACTCAGGTTGCCGGACGTGCCGGACGCGGCGGCCTTCCTGGACGAGTGCTTATTCAAACTTATTATCCGGAACACTATGCTTTGCGGCACGCCAGCCGGCAGGATTTCGAAAGCTTTTTTGCAGAGGAAATGCGATACCGGCAACGAATGAGCTATCCGCCTTTTGTAGTTCTGGCATCTATCCTAATTAAACACGCGGACTATAAATACGCACTTGAAAATGGACAGTTGTTGAAGGAATGCCTGGACAATGCGAATAGTGAAAAAGCTTGTCGGATCCTGGGCGTGGCACCGGCGTCGTTGTCACGCCTGAAGGGAGAATACCGGCTTCAGATCCTTATTAAGTCCGAGAGCCGCCGAAAGCTGCGCGAACTCCTCGATTTCGCATTGGCCGAAGCCGAAACGCGCGGCTGCGACCTGCGGATCGCTCATGTCGAAATAGATCCGGCAAGTCTAATGTAAAAAAAGCCGCCCTTTTGCAAAAGCTCGTATTACTGAAGGGTGAAGGGATTTATGCGCAAAATAGCACAATAAGCGTAAAAACTTTCTTTCTGCGCTTCTTGTGCCTTTTTGCGGCCACTTTCTTTGCAAAGACTAGCCCTTAATCACGTGCGAACTTCTGCATTTTTAATTAACGGCTTTCGAGCTGAATTCAGCTTGTTTGAATTTTATCTGTGCGTAGATCTCCGCCAATGAAACCTTGCAGTTGATAGAATCCAGCGAGATGACATCGTCACGTTCGTTATAGATGCGGTAGATCCATTGTTTTTGATTTTGCTTGGCATAATGCTCGACACGCATTTCGTCCTCTTTTACCAGGAAGCATTCTTTTATACTTTCCATTTCCAGAAAGCTTTCGAGTTTTTTGGTTTTGTCCGAGGAATTCGTCTCGTTTGAAAAGATCTCTATTACCAGTGTCGGATTTTGGAGCACATCTGTATTGTGGTCGCTAAACTTCGGCTCGCCGTTTACGATCACAACATCAGGGTAACAGATAAAGTTATTAGGCAATTTCACGCGCATATTGCCGATATATATCTCGCATTTATGCCCATGCATGCGGCTGCCGATCGCAATTGCGGCATTTGAAACGATCAGGCTGTGCGAGCGGTTCGATCCGGCTCGTGCAAGCACCCGCCCATTGAGATATTCGTTCCTTGTTGCACTGTGGCGTTCGGACATGAGGTATTCTTCAGCCGAACTCTTCTTCGCGGACTGATTAATGATTTTCTCGTTCATTCTGCTGTTACTCCTGGGTTTCGTTACTACGTTGATGGGAAAGTGGGCATCAAAAATAGGGCGCTTTGCTTGGGCAATTATTGTCTGCTAAAAATAGTGTTGCATATCGACGCATAATTTTTCAAGGATATTTCTATGAAACTTTCCGAACTCGCCGAGACGACATCCTCAATCATCGAACAAGGTTCACCCGACCTGGAGATAACTGCCGCCTCGGGCCTGGACATTGCGAAGCCGGGTGAAATCACGTTCCTGGCCAATCCGAAATACACGCCGCAGATCAGCACGACGCAAGCGGGAGCCATCTTCCTGAATGAAAATGTAACGATCGATCGGCTGGATATTGCGGTTCTACGGGCCAAGGATCCGTATCTCGCATATACACGTTCGCTGCGAATTTTTCATCCTGATGTGGCGGTGAGGCCGTCGGTTCATGCAACCGCCGTAATTGATGAAACGGCAAGTGTTTCATCTGAATCAGAGATTTTTGCCAACGTCGTAATAGGAAGGAATTGTCGTATCGCCGACGGTGTAAAAATATTTCCGAACGTGACAATTTATGACGGTGTTTCGATTGGGAAAAATTCCGTTATCCATTCCGGCGTATCGATCCGTGAAAACTGCGAGATCGGCGACAATTGCACTATTCACAATAATTCGACGATTGGCTCTGACGGGTTCGGGTATGCAAAAGACGAGGAGAAGCACTGGCTCAAAATTCCTCAAACGGGAAGAGTGATACTTGAAAATGATGTGGAGATTGGTGCAAACACGGCAATTGATAGTGCATCCGTCGGAGAAACCCGAATTAAACGCGGAGCGAAAATCGATAATCTAGTCCAGATCGGACATTCCTGCACGGTCGACGAAGACGCCCTGATATGTTCGCAAACCGGACTTGCCGGAAGTTCGATCATTGGAAAGCGCGTCGTGCTGGCGGGCCAGGTCGGAATCGCCGGGCACTTGAAGGTCGGCGACGACGCCGTAATTACGGCTAAATCAGCCACCAGCCATGACGTGGAAAACGGCAGGATCATCTCGGGAATTCCGGCCTTTGACAACCGCGAATGGCTTCGTTCGACTGCGGCTTACAGGAAACTCGGTGAAATGGCGCATAGACTCCGTAAACTCGAGAAAAAGGTCGGAGGGACCGAATAATTGGGATGACTTCGAAAATCTGATATTCTAGGATTATTATAAATTTTCAAGCGGAGGAAATAGTGACACCCGAAACAAAAAGAGATTTATCCGAAAGTGGTTACGACATTACGCCCATATCATCGGAAACAAGAGAGAGGCTGGCTCAGGACCTCACCGACGAAGAGCGCCGGGTCCTACTCGACCACGGCACCGAAGCAGCTTTTTGCGGAACCTTGCTCGACAATAAGGAAGAGGGGACTTATGCCTGCCGGCTATGCGGCCTGCCGCTATTCACCTCCAAACACAAATTTCATTCGGGCACGGGTTGGCCGTCGTTCCACTCTCCTTTCGACAAAGAGCATCTCAGAAATATAGAAGACGTAAGCTACGGAATGCGTCGCATAGAGATCCGGTGCGCCCGCTGCGATGGTCATCAAGGACACGTTTTCCCCGACGGCCCGCCGCCGACCGGCCAGCGATACTGTCTCAATTCTGCATCACTTGAGTTTTTTTCGGACGGCGAGGAAATTCCGCAAAAAATTTGAGCAGCCTACTTTATCCAAAAAGCAACATTTGGAAATCGGCGGGCGATCTCTCTCGTATAGTCAGGCGTGTTATCCGCTAGCCCCTAAAGTTAATCGAAGCGTATTAATAATCCTCTGACTATTTAAGCACCCGGTTAAAAGTCTGTGAGTTTAGAACTTGTAATTTCACCGTACCTGCACTTAGCGATAAAAGGGAAAACCAAGGCGGAGGCGGAAATCCACTCTTGTTTTGTCCGCGATTCCAGCTACTATGGACAAAACCAAAATAACCGTCTTTATTTTGTAGCCCGATAAAAAACTTTCCAACATAACTCCATTCTCACTTGCCCTGCGTCAGCATGCCCATTCCGGGCCATTCCAGAAGAATCCGCTCGAGTTAGTACCGTTGCTTGCATGTATAGTCAGAATTGCTGCCTTTTGACCTTGGTTGAACACGTCTAAAAAAAATGTTGACATTGGTTCCCCGTTAACGCCTATCGACGTTGTTTCACGATTCCGATTCCTTAATTTTCGCAAGTCAAACAATACAGTTCACTACCTGTGCTACTCGTCATTATCGATTCCCGTTTCTGTTCCCGCGGACAAGCGCGTCGAGTTCAGCCATCAGAGTCCGGATAATAAGGAATTTATCAACCATCGCGAGCAAATCCCGGCATATCGTCGCCGGGACCCGAAAGCATCTTCTTCCGAGCCTCTTCCCAGTGGTTTATTTCTCGACACCCGGAGGCGGTGCAAACAACAGTATTTCCTCTGGGCACTATGCCCTCATAGAACAGCCATTTATACACATCGACCATGCCCGTGTAGGCGACGACCGTCACGCCGAGGATCTTAGCCACCTGCCTCAGCAATTCCTGACTGTTTCCGCACTCGCACGCGTTGATAATGAGATACGCATCCGGCGCGAACCATGGCCGGAGGACGGAGAGGGTGGGCAGTCGCAGATCGCCTATGCCGACCGTGTTACTTCCGATGTCGAAAGTATAGCTGTTGCCGTGCGAAGCGATAACCATAGCTCCAACCAATCCCTTGCGCTTTACGCAATTCTGGATAACACGATGGATCAGGTCGTTTATATCCTTGATCACGATATGATCCTTGATAATCTTTGCTTCTATCGCCAGCGCGCCGTCTGGATCGTCGTTGACTTTCGGATCTGCAATAAAATATAACTTAAGCCTTTTCATACTATTGTGTCGAACTTACACGTAACGCCAACTCCACTACTTATATCGATTTGACTGGCGTTTCGTGTTGGCCCTCGCCCGTCCAGTCCTCATATTCGAACAGCTGCATTCCGAAACGGTCAGTCTTGTCATACGTCGTTATACGTTGAATTAGATCCTCAGAATCGACCGCTAAATCCGATTGAAAGTCTTGGGCAATTGAGAGAGTTGTAAAGCGCAAGATTACGTTTGTATCTGGCATTTTTGTTTTTACTAGCCCGAAATATTCCAATTTATTATTTTTACTCATTTTTCATGTAACCTCCCCTGAACCTCATTTGATCCAGAAGGCTAAATTCGGAAATCGGAGAGCAATCGATTTTGTGTAATCGACTCCTGTTTTTTCTGCCATCCAGAGATCGAAATGCAGTTGGGTTATAGTCATCCAGCGTTCGCCGTTTCCTGATGTAATGTTCCTGTTCTCGTATTTCGCCGAATCGATCCTCCCATCGACGCCTAATAGCAACGATGAATGGAATCGCTGATAGGCGAAGATAGCTTTTAGAGTCTTCGGGCCGACGAGTCCGTCAGGATGCAGATGCAGTACATTTTTGAAATAGTTTGTAAATGAGGTGTAAATATCCAAGTTTTCGTGCCAAAGTTCGTTGAGGTATCGAAACATTGCCTGAATGGTCATTACATCGGCCGGATTGTTTGCTGCACCGATCCCAACGGTATGAAAAATGTTCAAACCGTAACTCTGGTCTCCATTGAGTGTGATCAAGTCTCGTCTTGGCATTGCTACTCCAAGGCTCCGGTTATGGAGCGGTAAATCCTGTCAGCGGGTTTCCGTAAAGGCCTCCGTTTTCCATGCGTTGCTGTCCCACACGCCGTCCTGATCGCATTCGGGCACCCCCTAGGGCCTCCGCAAACCGCCGGATTCCACACATAGCAATCGCCGGGCAAAGCTCAGATTTGAACATCCGCGTCGCCAACCGCTAGTTCGACTTCCGTATTACGATACATTGCCGTCCCGTAGGCACTTTCAAGGTGCCGCTGCTGAACCGGCGGCGGAGCGGGTAGAAGTTTGGCATGAATTGGAACTGTGTTGGCAACCTGCACATCGTCCAACCTTAATGATATCGACGCTCCTTGCCGATATTCACTTTTATATGCTGGCTTCCAGCCGTTTATGACCAGCTTGGAATATGCCTGCTGCTTTGGAAAATTCATCAGGAAGATAGTGGGAATCACGATATATACCTTAACCTGCCGATTTATACGCTCAAATAAATTTTTGAATTCGATATCGTTTCTGACAATCCCGCTGTGCCATGGCTCCGAATCATTGTCGCCCATGTGAAGGGCAAAGATAGGTATGTGCAATATACTGGTCGATGTATGTACATTCGCTTCGTAATAGAATGTTGAACTTGGTCGTGCCATAACTTACTCCTTTATTGAAGGCGTTTTTCTAACTCTTCGCCGCCTTCTTTTATGCCGCCAAACAGGGCATCAACTAACATTGACACCCTCATCGATGGTCAGCAAAACTTCGTTAAAGTTAGCGGATCTGTTGCCGAAAAGGCCCTTGCTGAAATCTCTTAAAATAGGAGTGTCGACGACTTTAGCGTGATAATACGTCGTAGTGCGTTCGGGAGTGCTCGTCGTACTTTTTGATTTAAAGGTAGAAATCACCAGTTTGTCAAAATCTAGACCTTTTGCAAACGGTGAATGAGCATTGGCGGGCACAGCGAGCATCAGCAGATTTTGGCCTCTTTCGAGCCCTTGCTTTGCGTTGTCTGTACTGAAATCGGCGTCAACAGAGGCTATCGATGTCCATTTTGCCGAAAGTTTCCAGTGCCCCCATTTCCAGGCCCACAGGCTCACCGGATTCAGGCCATTACTTACTTGAAATTGATATATATATGCCATTTTTATTACTCCTTATTGGTTCAAAAGTCTATTCGTTTCTGGTATTGAGCGATGAAGGCTACTGAACCGTAAATCCGGCCATTGGATTTCCGTAAAATGCCTCGGTCTTCCAAGCGGCGGCGTTCCACTTCTCGCTTGTCCCGATAACGGTGACGGGAATAATTACCTTGTAATAAGCAAGATAGCCCGGTTTTTGATACCCCCCGTCAACGATCCTGCCGTCCGTTCCGACAGTGAACTTCGCCTCACGGACCTGAACAGCTTTGTCGTAAACCTTCACGGTGTATTCGCCGGGGTTTCTATCCACAAAAAAGCTTTTCGGCATGTTGTCCTTGTGATACGATCCGCCGTTATCGACGTTTACATTTTCGCTGGACCACTGGAATTGCAGACGCTTCCAGTGATGAAGGTCCGCTGAAAGATTTCCGACCTCGCTTGCCCTGTCTTCATATCCCTCAAGGCGTTTGGTAACGGCGATCTGCTGTCCTTTGTAAAACAGGCGGGCTTCGAGCTGATGATCGGAGCCGGGATTTTTCTTGAACCACATGCTGACCTCCACCGGAAAGTTGAAGCCTATATCTTGTCCGCTGAAATTGCTGTGGTGAAACGAAACGGTGCCGATCGGTAATATCCAATCGTGGTCCACGTAAAATTCGACCTCGTTTTTCCCCTTATATTCGCGAGGGAATTTGCCGACCTTGAACTTGCCCTGAAAGATCATTTTGCCGCTTTTCGTGTTCGTGATCTTTATGCCATAAATGCCGGTTGCCGCCGTTGATTTCGATTCCCACATTTTGTCGACATAGCCGCGCCCGGTCTTGAAGGGCACTACGCGATTGTCTCCGGGCATTTCACCTTCGATCGTCTCGCTGAACCATAGAGAGCCATCGGAATTGAAGTATTCAACAAGGTGAGGCAGCGTCAACTTCCAATCGTAAAAGAGGCCGAAACGCACTTTGGGAAGCCAGCTGCTGTATTTCTGGCGGGGCATTTTCCAATATTCGTCGCGGGTTTCCGCCTGGATATAGATCGAATCGGTCACAAGCTGAGGATCCGCAGTAGGCCGGATAAAGTCGTACTGACTTTTCCCGACCGCTGCCGAATATCGAGAGCCGGACGATTCTCCTGATGCGGGAGAACCACTGTCCGATGAAGGAATGCTTTCTGTTCTCGGTTGCTCTACCGGCGGCTTTTCCTTCTTTATTTTTGGGATCTTTATCGTAAACTGGGCCGGGGCGCATATAGCGGAAACCAATACAAAAGCCGCAAATACCGGCAACATAATCACAAAATGCTTTTTCATAAAAATTTACTCCTGTTAACAATCGTTAGCCCGTCCCTGAGAAAATGCTGTAAACCACGCAAATCCGTGGTAAAATTCACGTCAATCGGCTATCTGACAGGGACTTTAAATTTCTTTTGCCAAAAAAGTCCTTTGGTTTCATCGAGAAAGTTCTTAGAGACTTATTAGAAGCAGTATGTTATTGTCAAAACAGAACTTACAGTTCGGTGACTTTTCCCTCGATCTCAAGGAAAATGTTTTGCTGCTGGATAAAAGACCGGTTCAGATCACTCCAAAGGCTCTTCTTCTTCTCCGAAGTCTGGTCGAAAATCACGGGCACATTGTTGAGAAAGAACAATTGATCAGAGCAGTATGGCCGGACAGCTTTGTCGAAGAAGGCAATCTGTCGTTCACGGTCAATCTTTTGCGAAAGGCCTTGGGTGACGATTCACAGAATCCCCGCTTCATCGAAACCGTGCCGAGACGCGGCTACCGCTTCATCGCTCCGGTCTCCGAAGCCTCCAACGGCAACGCATCCGAGAAAACATTCGGGCAAAGTTATTCAGTTCAAAAAGGTGCTTTCCGCAAGTATTCCCCGACATATTTGCTTCCATTTCTTCTATTCAGCCTTTTAGCTGTCCTTGGAACCGGCATCTGGTATGCGACAAGCAAAAACCAGGAGCCGGCTGCTCCCATATTGTCCGCGCTATTCAGTGCCGAGAAATTGCCGACATCCGGCAACAGTGAGTTCGCAGCTATTTCACCGGATGGAAAATATGCCGCTTATACGGATGAAACGGGCGGAAAACGTAATATTTGGCTGAGGAATCTTGAGAGTTCGGAGAATCTTCAGGTAGTGCCTCCGTCAGACGACTATTATTTTGATCTCGATTTCTCGAACAGCAGCGAGTCGCTGTTTTTCGTACGCAAGCCGGCATCCGGCCATGTTTCACCGGCTCTCTATAAGATCGCCGCTATCGGGGGTGTTCCGGTGAAGATACTGGACAATGTGACACGGGCGGTAAGTTTTTCACAGGATGACAAACAGATCACATTCGTCAGGTGTGCCTTCAAAAAAGACGATTTTTGTTCGCTGTATCTCGCGGATTTCGATGGCGGAAACGAGCAAAAGCTCTTGACGACGTCCAATGGCATACATATCACTGAAAGCCACTTCTCACCCGATGGCCGATCGGTGGCGGTGGCGTCCGGAAGGTCCGATAGCGATGCGGGCGACGCCGGCATCTCGGAAATAATCATTGACACAGGCGCCCAGCGGGAAATGCTGGAGCGTAAGTTTTACGATATTAAGAGTTTGAAATGGCTGCCTAACGGAACCGGCGTGCTATTCACTGCCACCAGGCACAAAGATGGGAAAGAGTCCGTATGGCTGGCATCCGCAACAACGGATAAAGCAGTGCCGTTGACGAGGGACGCTGCAAGTTATTCAAGGATAAGCCTCGATAAGACTGGGAGCAAAATGATCGCCGTCCAGCCGACTGCGGACTTTAGGATAAATATCTTATCGAATCGCGAGACGAAAACTCTTGCAAACGCTCGCGATCTCACTTTCGCAAACGACGGCAAGATTATTTATTCCACGTTCGACGGCGAGATTTGGATTGTAAATCGAGACGGCAGCGAGCAGCGGCAGCTCACCAACAATGATTTTATCGAGGGATCTCCGCGTATATCTCCCGACGGCACATCAATATACTTTGCCTCTAATGAATCGGGCAGCAGGCACGTTTGGCGAATGAATCCGGATGGTACGAACCGCAGTCAGATCACAAAACAAAATGGCGGCGTGCCGGTTTCGGCGGACGGCGGCCATGTCTATTATGTTTCGAGTTCAAATGACCTTCTATACAAAGTTTCGGCTGAAGGCGGCGAGGAAACACTTGTCCACGACAAGAAGATGCAAAGGCCGGCCGTTTCGCCCGACGGCACGCTTATCGCATATTTCTTTCTGGATAATAAAGAATTTAAGATCGCTGTAATGCGATCCGATGACAAGGAAATAATAAAGGTTCTTAAATACGGCAATTCATTTGTCCAAAGACTGGCATGGTCTGCCGACAACAAGACTCTTAATTATATTTTGGATTCGAATGGCCGGAATTCTCTTTGGCGGCAGTCCATCGACGAACAGGCACCACAACTTGTTGACGATCTCGGCGGAGAGGAGATCAGGTATTTCGCGGTCTCGCAGACGGATAATATTTTCAGTTATATTCGCGGTAAATGGAATTATGACGTAGTACTATTAACCGGTCTACAATAGTTTTACCTTCTTCTATTTCAACTCACGGAAATGATTTTCTCAATTATTTTCTGTCCTTAAAGCTGTCGAACAGATCGGTGTGCCTGCTCGTGAGCGGAATCAGCCGGCCGTTTATAAAAATATACTTAATATTTGTCCTCGGTTCCAGAATATCGCCGTCAGTGACGACGAGATTTGCCATCTTGCCTATTTCTATCGATCCAAGCCGGTCGGAAACTCCCAAGATCTGTGCGGGATAAAGTGTTACGGATTTAAGAGCCTCGTCTTTTGGCAAACCGTATGCTCCGGCAAGTCCGGCGTGGTATGGCAGATCGCGCACTTCGCCGCCGCCGTCACCGGTACCGATGGCAAATTTCACACCCGCACTCTGCAGCTTCGCGGGGGCTTCAAAGAGAAAATCATAAGGATCGTCGTCCCTGACGGGCAGGCTGTAGATATTAGTATAGATGACGGGAATATTGTTTTTCTTCAGATCGTCCGCCACCTTCCACGCTTCCTGCCCGCCGAGGATAATACCTTTCACCTTCATATCCGCGACGAATTTTACTACACCGCGAATATCGCGTTCGCGTTCAACGGTAAAAACTATCGGCTTCTCTCCACGTATATAAGGCGTCATCGCCTCCAGTTTCAGGTCTGTCGCAGTGTACGGCAGCGATTTGTCTTTAGCGTAAGCATCCGTTGACCGGGCGTAGTTTTCCGCATTCTTAAATATCTTTTTCAGTTCGTCGATCTGGGTATCGCGTCTTTTCAAGGCTTCGTTGAAATCAACCGTTGGCTGCGGAAATCCTCCGCCGAACCCTCCGAAAGTCGAAACCCTTGGAAAGTTTATAACCAGTCCCGCTGTGGAAAGAACTGCCATTTCTTCCTGGGTCGATCCATTTAAATTGATCACGGTTCCCTGTCCCGCGATAATTCCGCCGGAAGGGGCGGAGAACACCGTTGTTATTCCATTTACACGCGTTACATTCACATGCGAAGAGTGAGGATTGACGCCGGTGATCGCTTTTGCATTGGCGTTCATCGTCCCGACTTCAGAAACATCCATGGTCGCATTCGCTCCCTGTGCGATCTCGGCCAAACCGAGAGCGGTTCCGGCATCGATCATTCCTGGATAAACCGAGAGGCCTTTTCCGTCTATGGATTCGGCATTATTCGGCACCGAAACTCCCACGCCGGCCGCAGTGATCTTCCCGTTCTCTACAACGACAGTTCCATTTTCTATGGTCGGGCCGGAAACCGTAACGATTCGAACATTAGTGATCGCAAATGTCCCGCCGCGTCCGGTTTTGTTCTGCTGCGAACCGTCGCTTTGTGCTGAGATGGTCAGTCCGCAGATGAACACCGACAAACATAGATAAATTGCTGATCGCATGAGCTTTGAACTTCGAACTTTGAATTTTGAACTCATTAGTAATTCCCTCCATCGCTGAGACCGATCTCGTCTCTATCTCCGCTCCGTCTATCGGCCGGAATTCTCGGCGGCGTTCCGCCGCTTCCAGGAGGTTTATTCACATCCAGTTTTTCGAGTTCTTCCCGTTCTTTTTTTAGATCGGCTCTCATTTGCGCGTCCTTGACCCGGTCAAAATAAGTTTCTCCTTCGATCATCGTCATCTCAACTCTCGAATAAACACTGAATGGGTGAGCCGTCCAGATCGCAAGATCAGCATCCTTACCAACCTCGACCGAGCCGGTTCTTTTATCTATTCCAAGCTGCATTGCGGCATTCAAAGTGATCATTTTCAAGGCATCTTCTTCCGGAACACCGCCGTATTTCATTACCTTTGCCGCGTCGAGGTTCAATCTCCTTATCCGTTCGTCCGAATCCGAATTTATCGAAACGTTTACGCCATTTTTCCAAAGTATGTAGGCGTTGTAAGGTATCGCGTCGTATGCTTCCAGCTTATAACTCCAGCTATCGGCAAATATCGAGACACCGGTTTTCCGTTTTGCGATCTACGGTGCGATTTTATATGCCTCCAGGCCATGTTGAAGAGAAGCAATACGGAAACCGAATTCATCCGCAAGCTTCAGAAGGTTCAGATGTTCGTCGGACCGGTATCCGTGAGCGTGGACGAGCCGTTTTCCGTCCAGGATCTCGACCAGTGGTTCGAGTTCAATATTTCTTCGCGGCGGAACCTTTGTCTTTTTCGCATTAAAATCCGCCCACGCCAGCTTATAATCTCTCGCCCTTATAAATGCGTCCCGAATTACTTCCAGGGTTCCCATTCTGGTTCGCGGATACCGCGGCGTCTGGCCCGCCTGAGGATTAAAACTTGCCCGTTTTGTATTTTCTCCCATCGCGAATTTAATTCCCGAAGGCGCATCCGAGATCAAATAATCCTCAACCGGTTTTCCCCATTTAAACTTCACTGTCGAGTTTTGTCCGCCTATCGGATTGGCCGAGCCGTGCAATAAATTGGCCGCGGTAACCCCGCCCGCAAGCGCACGATAGATAGAGATGTCGCTGGGATTCAAAACGTCGCGTATTCGCGTCATTGAGGTAACCGCAAGCGAGCCTTCATTGATCGCGTCCATCATTCCGTGCGAATGGGCATCGATGATTCCGGGTGAAACGAACTTCCCCGTGGCGTCTATCACTCTCGCGGCGGCCGAAGCATTCAAATTCTTACCGATCCGGGCGATCTTTCCGTTCTGGATCAATATATCCGTGTTCTCCAAAGTTCCCCGGGCCGCAGTTAATACTGTTGCGTTTTTTATCAGCACCTCATTTTTCGACTGGGCAAAAACTGAGGACAGGAAAATCAAACCGACGGATATCGGCAGCAAAAATAGAAACGTTTTTCTCATATTTTTATACGGAACGCGGACATCTTTGTCCGCGTTGCAATTTGGAACCTACGGATTCTTCGTACCCGAAAACGGGACCGTTCCCTGCGGCGAATCTACCGTTCCGCTGATCTGATTGCCGGTGACCGTTCCCTTCACAAGAATATCTATCGTCGAACCGCCGAATTCCACGGTTCCGGCAAAAGAAAAGCCTTCGGCCGTCACTTTTCCGTCTTTTATAGGAGTGGTCCCGAGCTGCGTCTGCATGGATCCTGTTAAACCAACTCCCTGCTGGATCAATGCCAATGTGCCGGTCAAAGTCTGCCCCGGAACATCGATGGTAATATTGTAATTTCCTCCGACCGCGGCCACGGCGGGAGTTCCGGCAGGCGGCGGCGTGGTTCCGGGCCTTCCGCCGGGAGTTGGCTTCACGGGTTCCTTCTGTTCGAACAATTTTCCGTCCACAAAAACATGCGTAATTGCTTTTTCCTTTGCGAAAATATCGCCTCTGATGACGGTCAGGTTAGCGATCTTCCCAGTCTCGACAGATCCAAGCCGGTCATTGACACCCAGAAGTTCTGCGGATGTTAAAGTCATCGAGCGGATCGCCGCATCTTTGTTCAACCCATTTTCCACCGACTTTCCGGCATTCGCGAGGAAATCATTGATGCTCGTCATTCCGTCGGATTGAAAAGCGACCTTCACGCCTGCCTGTGCGAGCCGCGCGGCTCCTTTCGGGGCATTCGCCCGAAGACGCAGGAGTTCCATGCTTTCCGCATCGGCCTCCGGCGAGGCTGACGTGGTTCTTTTTGGGAAATTCAGCGACAAAAATACAGGAACTTCTTGTGTTTTCAGCCTTTCGGCAACCTTCCAGGCTTCCTGTCCGCCGGCGATAATTGCTTTCAGATTGAATTCCTTTGCAAAATCAAGTGCACGGATTATTTCTATCTCGCGGTTCGCGTTAAAAACAACCGGAATTTGCCGGTTGAGAGCCGGAAAAAGGGCTTCGAGCGACCTGTCCGAAGCCGGCCGTGTCATTCCCTTCGGATTTTCACCGTAAATTTTCTTAATTTCCTGCAAACGCCTTGCATCGAGAAACATTTGTCTCAAAGCCGAGAATGTGCCGAGCAAAGAGCCGGGATATTGGCCGCCTCCGATGGTTGTAAATGATATATGTTCCGCAAAAGGTGCCTTTAATATCATTGCGGAAACCGATTCACCGGCCAGATTTATCACCGCCGACTGGCCGTTAAAGATCCCGGTCCGCCCGACAGTCAAAACTGTTGTAAATCCGGCATTCCTGTTTGTATCAAATTGAGATTCGCCGGCCCGGAGGTCATTCTCGATCGCGTCTTCCGGCCGCAGTCCCGCCGGATAGTTGGAATTGGACTGCGCATTAGCCGCCTGAGCCGCCGCGGCCGCTGCCTGGCCTCCGCCGCCCCCGCCCGGCCCCGGAGTTTGC
>JACMMN010000190.1 GCA_014379075.1 Pyrinomonadaceae bacterium
CAGCTATTTCGTCTAGGGCGTGTACCTCATGACAAGCTGTTCAGTCCCTTCAAGGACAGGAAGGTGAATCTTCCAGCACCTCGATAGCCTGTTCACGGGAAACAGACGGAAAATTATCTAGAAACTCGTCGAGCGTTTCGGTTTCCAGCCAATCGAACATCGATTGAACCGGAACACGCGTTCCCTGGAAGACGGGTGTTCCGCTCATGATCTCTGGATCGAATGTTATCACGCTTTCGGCTACTGTTTCCATAGTATTGATTTTAACTTAAAAAGAAGGATTATGAAATCTCACTTATCCGGCCTTCCAACTTCTCAATATCCTGCTTCACCGTCCGCGAGGCTGCATACAAAACGCCAGTCAAAACAATACTCAAAAGCGGAATGATATACATCGCCGATCTCAATCCCGCGGCACGAAAGGGTTCCAATGCCAATACGGAAAGGTCAAGCGCCCCGGCCGCAATCGCGGCCTGTTTTGTAAAATGATCGCTGACCAGCCCGACGATGTACGGCCCGAAAGATCCGCCTAGCAAATACATCGCCATGAAATATATCGACATCGCCGTGCCTCTCGAACGCGGTTCAGTCACGTTCTGGATCGTTGAATAGACTATCGAATAATAGAAATACAGAAATGCCACGCTTGTTCCCATCAGGAATAGGAACGGATAGACATTTCCCGCGGACACGCCTAAAGCGAAAAAGAAAAAGGGGATCGAGATCAGGATCGCAGCGGATGCGACAAGCAGTGCCCCGTTTGGCGTCCGTTTCTTAGCGGCATCGCCGATCACACCACTTAACAAAAGTCCCGGCAAACTAAGCACGCCGTAAATTATCATTGAAACAAAATTCGCATCGCGGATGTCCAAGCCGTGAAACCGCATCAGATACGGCGTCATAAACGCACTCATCGCATAGAGATTAAAATTGTGGATCGCACCCGAAGCGATCAGCCAACGCATCGTCGGTGAAGACAGAACGATCTTGTAAACCGATGGGGATCGTTCGTCAGGAATTGTTTTTTTGAGAGTTTCGCGTTTCGGCTCACGAATAAACAAAGCCAGGATCGCACAGATCAAACCTGGTACCGCAGCTACAAAAAAGGCCATCCGCCAGCCGTAATTTCTGGTTATCGTCCCGCTAACGCCAAAGCTTAAAGCCAACCCGACAGGCAACCCGAGCATGAAAATGGACGTGGCCCTTGCCCGGCTTTCGGCGGGAAACATATCGGCTATAAGAGATGTCGCCGCCGGTGCACACGACGCTTCGCCGACGCCGACACCCATTCGCATGGCGAATATCTGCCAGAAATTCTGTGCCAATCCCGAAGCCGCAGTAAATAAGCTCCAAAAGAAGACGCCTGCCGCGAGTATTCTTTTCCTTACACCTCGATCTGCCAAACGTCCTAACGGAATGCCGACAAACGCATAAAGGATCGTGAAAGCGGTATTCATCGCCCCCAACGCCGAATCGCTCAATTCGAATTCCCTGCGGATCGGTTCGCCGACCGCCGCCAATATCGTGCGGTCGAAAAAGTTCATGGTGTTTATTAGAAACAGCACAAACAATGCGTACCAAACGCCGTTTTTGTTATTCATTTAGTATTTTGATTCAGAAATTCACGCCGCTTGTCAGGCCTGCGTTTGCGAACACGTATTGCAAACGTTTTTTAATGCTCTTACAATAAGCCGATGCAAATGTTAAAAACCGGCATTATTCTAGCATTTTTTTTCTTGACCGGAATGTTCATCGGCTGTTCCGGCACCCAGAGCAACAGCAATTCTTCCGCCTCCAATATTTCGCCTGTCAATACTGCCCAAACCCAGGCAAACACGGCAAAAGATAATATTGAGGAGCTGGGTTTACTCGTAAGCTTACCGTTCGAGGCTGAAGAAGCGACATGGAAGGAAGAGCTTGAAAAAAATAAACTCACGGCTGTGTTGAGGTTTACGGCGGAGGACACAAAAAAAATTCTCGCCGGGCTTCAGCAATATACACCTGCTCAACCTGTAAATATCACCACCGAACGATGGTTTCCAGCCGACCTTATTGCCCAAAGCGAAATGAATGGCGACAACCTGCTGAAAGGGAATTCCTATTCCGCACAGGATTTTTATCGTCCGCCGTATACAAACGGCAAGATCGTTAAGATCGAAAACAGCGATTATTTAATACTCGAATTATTTTCCAAGTAAAGTGGTAGATAATGCCAGAACGGGGAGCGATGGCGGCCGGGTTTTTGGAAACTTAAAAGTTAAAAACTAAAAGTGAAAAACGGAAGCGGCCCAGTCGCTATCGCTTCCGACACATTAAATATCTTCATATCTCTTGAGTTTGCGATAAAGCGTCGATAGGTCGATACCCAAGATCTTGGCTGCATCGGTCTTGTCATTTTCGACGGCAGCCATAATCTCCATCACATATTGGCGTTCCGTTTCTTCCAATGTCGGACGAAATCCCGCGGCATCCAACGACGCGTACGAATGTCCGCCGGCACTGCGAACTTTTGGCGGCAGGCTGGCCAGATCGATCTCGTCGCCGCTCAGGATAAACGCCCTTTCGATCGCGTTCTCGAGTTCACGCACGTTGCCCTGCCAGGCACAATTCACGAGGGCCGACATTGCATCGTTTGCCACATTTTTTTCTTCGGCATTCTGATTACGGGCCGATTTGGCGGCGAAATGCCTGACCAGCAGCGGAATATCGTCGCGTCTCTCGCGAAGCGGTGCAATTAAGATCTCTATCACATTGAGCCTGTAGAAAAGATCTTCCCGAAAACGGTTCTCCGTCACCTCAGCTTCCAGGTCTTTGTTTGTGGCGGCGATAATTCGCGTGTCGAATTTTACCGGAACCGATGAGCCGACCGGCGTAACCTCATGTTCCTGAAGCGCCCGAAGTAATTTGACCTGAAGGGGCAATGGCATTTCGCCGATCTCGTCCAAAAAAAGCGTTCCGCCCGACGCGCTTCGAAACAGGCCCTTTTTGTCGGCGATCGCACCCGTAAACGATCCTTTCATGTGGCCGAAAAGTTCGCTTTCCAGTAGTGATCCAGGCAGGGCCCCGCAATTCACCGCCAAGAAGGGTTTCGCCGCCCGTCCGCTGTTGAAATGGATGGACCGTGCTATCAACTCCTTGCCGGTACCGCTTTCGCCCCGTATCAAAACCGTCGCGTTAGTGTCCGCTACCTTTTGAACCACGGCAAAAATCTGCTGCAGGCTTTTGCTTTGGCCGATAATTTCCGTGAAAGAATATTGCCGGTTGAGTTCGCGGCGAAGGGCTCTGTTCTCGTGAAAAAGCTCTCGCTGAAGACTAGCGTTTTTGATCGTTTGGATAAGGTCTTCATTGACGAAGGGTTTGGTGACGTAATCGTAGGCCCCCTTTCGCAGGGCGGCGACCGCCGAATCGACGGAGGAATAGGCAGTCATAATTATGACCATGGCCTCAGGGTCTTTCGTTTTTATCCGGTCGAGCAGCTGCAGTCCGTCCATTCCGGCCATTTTAATATCGGTTAAAGTGACCGCTATATCGTTTCCGGAGAAGACTTCAAGAGCGGTTTCCGAACTGTCGGCGGTAAAAACCTGATAACCGGAATCTTCAAGCAGCCTGCGCAAAATCGAACGCATCAACTCTTCGTCTTCTACCACTAAAACGCTTTGTTTTGCCATAATTTGAAAGTCTTGCGGCCGGTTTGTTAGTCTAGCACAACGGCTTTATTGTTTATTCCGTTTCGTGTTAGCATCAATTTTATTATCTCTTAATTTGAATGCGCTTTCCTAAATTCATTATTCTCACTTTCGTGGTCGTGACGTTTTTCTTAACCGGAAATGCACAGCAGACGAACCCCGTGGAACGTCAGGTCGCCAATCCCATCACCGATACTCCGAACGTCAATCCTATCTCAGCCGAGCAAAATATCTCTGCTCCCAAACCCAAAACTTCATTCGAACAGGAAGGCGGAGACGGCGAGCTTGTCGTCTACTCGGAAAAGCAAACCGTTGAAGGTGAAGAGGGAAAACGCATTCTGGTCCATGATGGAAATGTGGATGTCCGTTTCGGCATTTACCGGATGCAGGCCGATAAGATAACGATCTACGAAGCCGAAAATAAATTAGACGCCGAAGGCAGCGTCGTTTTCGATCAGGGCGACGACCAGCGGATAACCGGTGCGAGAGCAATATGGAATTATAAAACGAAACTCGGTGTTTTTGAAGATTCCACTGGTTTTACCAACCAGACGAACGACGGAACGGTCATTTATTTCACCGCCGAACGCGTCGAGCGCACAAGACTCGACGAAGTGGTCGTGACGAAAGGGAAGTTTACCGCCTGCGAAGAAGCGGTCCCCAAGTGGTCGTTTACCGCGGATGAGGCGACGATCCGGGTTAATGACAAAATAAAACTTAAAAACGGCAAATTTCGCGTCAAGGACATACCGATAGTTCCGCTGCCGTACGCTTCGATTCCGATAAAGCAGCGCGACCGGGCGTCCGGGTTTTTAACCCCCACGTTCGGTTTTTCCGGCAACAAGGGTGTCCGGCTTTCGGGTGCCTATTTCCAAACGCTGGGACGCTCGGCGGACGTTACTTTCCGCGGTGATCTATACAGTTCGCGCGGTATCGGATATGGGCTTGACCTGCGGACCAGGGCTAACTCACGTTCGTATTTTAATTTCGGCTTTTATGCGGTGAAAGATCGCATTCTCGGAGCAAATGAAGATGCGGACCATCCGGATCAGGGCGGATCGATCGTATATGGGGAAGGCGTCCATTACTTCTCTAACGGTTTTACTGCCGCGGCTGACGTGCGGTTGACATCGAGTCTTGCGTTTCGGCAGGAATTCTCAGACGGCGTGCAGCAGATCATTTCGCCGATCGAAGTTTCGCAGGCTTTCGTCAACAAAAGCTGGGACAACTATACGCTGAATATGCTCGTTCGTTCGCAGGTTATTTCGATCCCGAATGTCCGCGTCAAAACGCGCAACCTGCCGAGCGTTAGTTTTGAAAAACGTCCGTCGATGCTCTCCTTTTTTAAGCCCGCATATTTCTCTTTTAAGACCAGTATTGAAGGCGTTTCAAGGCGCGAAGAAGTTGACGACCTGCGCCTTTATGCTGAGACGACCGGCGGAGGTTCGCCGGTTATCACGCCGGCGGTCGGGCAGAGATTCGACGCTTATCCGCAGATATCGATCCCGATAAATACTAAATACTTCAACTTTACGGCAACCGGAGCCGTACGCGCGACATATTACTCGAATTCTTTCAACGACATGCGCCGTGTGATCGGGCGCGATGTGATTCGAAAATATGGAGAATTCGAATTCGACATCCGGCCCGTTGCTCTTGCCAAAAACTATTATGGTGAAAACAATTCGTTCCGTTTTCGCCATGTGATCGAACCGTTCCTAACCTATCGATATATAAAAGGCGTCGATAATTTTAACCGGATCATCCGGTTTGACTATCTGGACACTCTCACCGATACGAACGAGCTCGAATTCGGTGTAACGAACCGCATCTATACCCGCCGATACGCTGAAGCGGTTACGGACGAAGCTCAGAGACGCCTTGCCGAAGCGGCCCGTACCATCCGCCGCATTCGCGAGGGAATCGATACTGTGCCCGACGATCTGGTTTCCGGCCCTGAAGAGAAGCCCGTTTCCGTACAGCCATATGAAATTTTCAGCCTGACCGTGCGGGGAAAGTATTTTTTCGACAAGACATTCGGCGGTGCTCTGATACCGGGCCAGCGCAACCAAATTGCCCCGATCACGGCCCTAAGCTTCTATACTTTTGGCGGAGTGCCGCGCCGGTTTTCACCTCTTAACATTGACGCTACTTTCCGGCCCCAGCGGACGATCTTTTTTAACACGCGAATGGATGTGGGCGTGAACGGCGATGGCGTCCGGGCCATATCGGCGGCGGTCGGCTACGAAACGCCGCTCTTGAAAGTGTTCCAAACCTTCTATTACACGCGTGCCGTCAGCCTCATGCCGTCGCTCGCGCAATTTGCCAACCCGAACGGCAAGGAACCTGGAACGCTTCGCGGTTCGCAGTGGAGCCCGTCGGTATTCGTCGGCAACCGCGACCGCGGCCCCTACGGCGGAGTATCCCTGTTCCTGGATTTCGAAAACCGCCGCGAACGCCAGCTTTCACCGCTCATCAGCTCGCTCTATACCCTCGGCTACGCCTACGACTGCTGCGCCGTCGCCGTCCAGTACTACACCTTCAACGTCGGAGCCCGCAACGAAAACCGCTTTGTCTTCAGCTTCCGCCTAAACGGCATCGGAGCCTTCGGCACCGAACAATTCGGCCAGGGATTACGTTAATTGTAAAGATAGAATTAAATCTATTGGTTCGTCAGATTTTGCGCGATCGAATTGTAATGTTCGACTGGTGCGAGATCGTCAGTCAATATCGGTAAGCCCGCCGGAATCTCTTTTGAATAGATATGGGAAAGGAGATGTGCAAGGTCGGGATCGCTATTATTTAAACTAATTTTGTCAGTGGATTTGCTTGCTACGATCACTAGGTTTTGAAGGCTTTCATCTGTGTAATCGGAGTTTACCTTGAAGAGGTAGACGTTGGGGAAAATCGCTTTGTAGGTGGCGAATTCGGCCTGTAAAAAGCGGCTGCCTTCGCCGGTGATGGCCGAACCGAGATTGAAGATCACTACGCCGTCATCCTTTAGAATACGGCTGATGTGGCGGACGGCTTCGACGGTCGTGAGTTGGTACGGTACGCTGAACAATGAGCCGAATGCATCCATGAAAACGGCATCGTATTTTTCCGAATCTGCGTGGTTGAGGAAAACCCGCCCGTCCTGGTGGACGATGGTCATTCGTGGATCACTTTCAAGACGGAAAAAGCGAGTTGCAATGTCCGTCATTTTGGGATCGATCTCAACAACATCGATTCGTGACTCGCCGTATTTCGCCAGAAAGTCCCTGGGAAAGGTGTAGCCCGCACCGCCGATCATCAATGAACGAGTGTGATCAGGTTTAAAATGCTTTACGAGGTGGTAGTAACGGATGTAGTCGAAAACGATCTCGTTGCCGTCGAGATAAACGGCAGACTGCACGAAAAACGGATCGATCTTCAACACTTGAATCTTTCTGCCCGATTTAGGCTCGACGGTTTGGAAGACTTGAACGCGGCTGTACTCGGTGTCGATGTCGTGCAGGCCGGTGCTTTGCCGGAGGTAGAGGGCGCTGAGCTCGTTTGCTCCAATTCCGAAAGCGAAAATCGTGATAATTGCGGTATTCGCCCTTGATATTGCAAAAGGTGCTAGCAAAAGGCTCAGGAAGAAGAGAGTTCCGGCTATCAGGTAAAGCGTTCGGGTACTTCCGGCAAATGGAATTAGGATGAATCCGGCGGCGAAAGTGCCGACGATGCTGCCGATAGTGGAAAGAGCATAAATTCGACCGACCATTTTGCCGGTGTCGTCCAGGGAAAGCGTCTTGAGCTTTACCGCGAACGGAGTCACGAAACCCAACAAAATACTTGCAGGCGCGAATAGCAAAATAGCGGCGATCACCGACTTAATCTCCAATCCCACATTTCCGGCGGCTATGAAGGAAAGAACAATGTCTTTGAATAGAATCGTGACAGAAACCCCACCGCCCGCGAGAAATATGACCGACGCCAGAATTCTAATGTCGGGCCTGCGATCCGCCAGTCGGCCGCCGAGCCAATAACCTAAACTCAATGCCGCAAGGATCACGCCGATCAAACTGGTCCAAACATACGTCGAGGTCCCGATAAACGGCGATACGATCCGCGAACCGATGATCTCGTAGATCATTACGAGAGCCCCGCAAGCAAAAACAGTGAGCTCAAGAGCGTAACCTGCTTTGCTGGA
Source organism: Pyrinomonadaceae bacterium (assembly GCA_014379075.1). Taxonomy (GTDB): domain Bacteria; phylum Acidobacteriota; class Blastocatellia; order Pyrinomonadales; family Pyrinomonadaceae; genus OLB17. The sequence continues at coordinate 7,861 of JACMMN010000190.1, forward strand.
AATCGGTAGAGGTTCCGTCATAATACAAAGGCCTTGTCCAGAGAATTCTATGGAACAAGGCCTTCAATAAAAGAAGTTAAAATACTAGATCGTTAATCAAGCGACGGCCGTTTTTTTTTCACCGACGAATGTCAGCCATTCCGCTCCATTGGGGGCGGGCCGTTCCGCGAAGATTATCTTGAAAAATTCGTCCTGCAGCCGCTTCGTGACCTCGCCGCGTTTGCCGGCACCAACGGTGATGCGGTCAACCGAACGGATCGGCGTTATCTCGGCGGCCGTGCCTGTGAAAAATAGCTCGTCGGCGAGGTAAAGGGCGGCACGCTGAATGGTCGTTTCCTGAACCTCAATACCCATTTCGCGGGCGATCTGGATGACGGAATCGCGGGTGATTCCGGGCAGGATCGCGGCACCAAGCGGCGGCGTGATGAGCTTGCCGTTATTCACCAGGAAGATATTTTCGCCGGAGCCTTCGGAGACGTAGCCGCGGTCGTCAAGAGCGATGCCTTCCGTAAACCCGCCGAGAAGGGCTTCCATTTTGATGAGCTGCGAATTCATGTAATTCGCTCCAGCTTTGGCCATGGTCGGCAGGGAATTCGAGGTGATACGGGTCCAGCTTGAAACGCAGACGTCAATCCCGGTTTCGAGTGCTTCTTCGCCTAGATATTTTCCCCATTCCCAGGCGGCAATGTACGAATCGATCGGATTTTTCAGCGGATTGACGCCGAAAGCGGGGTTGTCTTCATCGAGGCCGCGAAAAATAACGGGGCGAAGATAGCACTCTTCCATACCGCTTTGCCGGATAAGCTCGACCGTCGCCTCCGTGAATTGATCACGCGTGAATTCAGAATCCATTCGATAGATCTTTGCCGAATTCATCAGCCTTTGGAGGTGCTCGGTCAGGCGGAATACGGCAGAGCCCTTAGTAGTTTTATAGCAGCGTATGCCCTCGAAAACGCTCGAACCATAATGGATCACGTGCGACATTACGTGAATGCGGGCGTCATCCCAATCAATAAATTCGCCGTTCTTCCAAACCTTGGGTGAAATCTTCATAGTGCTCGCTTTCTTTTCAGCCATAAATTTATCCGATAACTCCTAAGCTGTCCGCTAAATGCAATTATTTAATACGTGAAATAAAAAAGAAATAAATTGGGTCGATTTCCAAATTTCGCAGCATTGATATTGCTCAAAGGATAATATATTAAAAGACCTTCCGCAAGAATCACAAATTGTTATGCTGTGATAACGAAGCACAATCGGCGCAAGAAGAGGCGGACACGTGCCCGCCTCTGAAATACTGATGATGATGCCCAAAGTTTTAGAGGAAACTCAAACGCGGAGCCGTATCATCGAGTCTTGAATTGTAAATTACGCCTCCGGCGTTAACACTAAGAACTATCGGCTGGTCGCCCGCCCCATTTAGCCCGGCGGGCAGCCGAAAATCTATTGTGTAAACTCCCGGTTCCACCAGAACACCTCCGTTAACGATCTGTGTTCCCGTTATTGTGGAGCTTCCGATGCGAATCGTGAAAACGCTCGGCACAGTGTTGGCCACGCCGGTAACACGTAACCGCAACAATGTCGGAACCCGCACGCCTCCACGGATTTTCACAGTCGTGACGGTAAACGGCTCTGCCGTATGAACGCGGTTTGTTACATTCAGGGCCTGTGCCCGTCCTCCCGGCCCCGGAGTTAAACGGTCGGTGAAAATATCCGGCCTTGTCGGGACGATCGTGACATTGCCTTTGAATACGGTTCCATTGTTGTTCACAACTATAGGATAAACAGTACCCGCGTTCGAACTAGACAAAAATCTCGGCGAAACGAAAACTATCTCGCGGCGCCCGACCGATTTCAGCCCGCATGCCGCCCCGTTTATCGTTACCGTGATCCCGCTGAGCTCGATAGGCAAATTAAACACCCTTTCGATAGAACCGACAGCGGTTCGGGCGACGACCGGCGTGTTGATACCGACCGTGTAGTCGAGGATCGTCAACATGCCTGGTGAAATGCCCTGGACGGCAAGAGGCGTTATCGGGGTCGGGGTCGGTATAGGAGTTGGCGTTGGTGTCGGACTCGGCGACGGCCCCGGGGTCGGAGTTGGAGTTGGAGTAGGGGTCGGCGTCGGAGTCGGTGTGGGCGTAGGACTCGGTGTCGCTGTCGGAGACGGGGTCGGAACCGGCGACGGAGAAACCGCCTGCCTGCTCGCACCGGTGGCAAAATTAAGCGTGGCTACGGTTCGGGTGATTTCTTCCGGCGTAAATAGATAAAATACTTCCGATTGCAGATCGGGGTTTCCCGTGCCGAACTCGGTCAAGGCCAAATTGAAAATAAGCCGCTTTGACGAATCGCTGGGTAGTGGCTGGGTGGACGGAACAAAGCCCGTCGTCAAAGCCGGGGCTTTCGTGAGCCTTGTAAAAGACGGCGTTGGAGTCGGCACCGGCGAAGGGCCGGGCGTCGGCGCCGGTGTTGCGGCAACCAGAGGAACCGAATAGATCTGAGCCGGCCTTGTCACTTCCGGATTAAGTCCGTCCGCCGCAGTTGCCGGTATTGTTCCATCCGTCTTGATATTAAGCCGCGTTTCCAATAACAGCGTACTCGGCGTTCCATCTTCGTCATTATCAGTGAAACCGGGGTAACGCGCGATATCTCCTCCGCCCGCTCCAGCATCGGCATTACTCCTGGGGCCGACGCGTCTGATGTAATTCGGATCAGTCGTCGGAAGTGTCAGATCGTAAACGTAAAGAGCGAAAGAAAGCTGATCGGTGACACCGGCCTCGCTATCCAAATTGGCATATGAATCAAAGGCTGCATAACGTCCGTCGCGGCTCATTCGACGTCCCAGGTCCAATATATTTACGGGGTCTCCGGGATTGCTCGGCGTGGTCGTTGTAAGCTGTTTGCACGTAGTCGGATCACCTACAGCGTTGAGATCGACATAAAAAACTTCCTCATTTCTGCTCGCCAGCGGATTGCTGCCGCAAGCCAGAGCAGGAAGGACCGGAACAACCGGGTTGTCGCCTGTGCTTGAAAAAAGAACCCGTAAACTGTCACTCAATCCGTCATCAGCGATGGTCGGGTTCTTACTATAGATCGGATTGGATATCGGCCCGCGATCCGTTTTTGTTACCTGCCGGATGCCCGGATCACTACCCAAAGTACATGCCGGGGCGCCGCCGCGAAAGAAGGTGAAAATCTCGTCGTTATCGTTCAACGGAAATGGATTTCCCACACAAGGAACGAGGTCGCGGGTGGAGCCAAAAGCTATTACGCTTCCATCCGAATTTATACTTGCATCATGGTTATCGTCGGCAACAGTAGCCAGCGCAGTTGATGATCCGGGCTGTGGAAACCTGCTGGGAACGCTGTTTGTAACCCTTGTAAATGGGCCGCCGCTGAGATTCGAACGGGGAAGTTCGTCGCCGGACGAAAGGTCGGCCGAGCTATAAGCCGGAATCTCGTAAAGCCACATCTCCAAATTGGCATCTTTTGTCAGAGAATTTGTCGGAGTTGCGGTCGGCGAAGGGGACGGCGACGGCGTAGGGGTCGGCGGTGGTAGAACCGTCATGCAAGTATCGTCGCCATTACACCTATTTCCGTCAAAATCTCCCGGGTTCGTCGAACTGATGATGGGCGGAACTGGAGGAACACTCGTCGAATCTCCCGGAAATGCGATGGTAGCGTTAGAGCCAAACGCTATCCACTTTCCGTCGTTGCTGATGACCGGCCGCCTATTCGTGATCTCGACCCTGATATTGTCGAAGGTCGCAGGTCTCGACCTGTCGAAAAGAACGCTTTTAGTATCGGTGATCTGGAAAATGCGGCGTTGGGCGTAATCGAAGAGAAATATCTCGACATTGCCATCTGCATTACGCGGATTTTCCGTCGCGATATCCGCCCGCGATTCGAAGACCGCGAATCTTCCATCACCGCTCAGGCCGCCTGCGAAGGATTCGATATTGGTATCGGTGATTTGTCCAAGAACAGAATCCACCTGTGCCGAAACAGGCGAAAATGAAGCGAACACAAAAACAAATGTTATGAAAATAAAAAAGCGAAGCGTCACAAAACTCCTCCAATAATATCGAAAAAACAGCCTTTGGCCGCAGTGTAAAATTATAAAAATTAACTTGAGCACAAAACATTACATTTTAAAGATAAAAAATGTGTTCTGCAACCAACTAAAGGATAAAGTTAATTTTTGGTTTCGAAAACATCACCTTTGATGCAGCGATAATTGAAAAGGGTTGTCATTTTACATTTTCGTCCAATCGTTTAACATTAGCTGTCCAGAGAGTTTGTGAACTTTCGCAATCGTAAATGGCAGAAAGCAAATACATGATGATGGTCGTGGCGGGAGAAGCCTCCGGCGACGCACATGCGGCGAAGCTCGTGAAAGAGTTGCGGCAACTGGCCGACATCGAATTCTTCGGATGCGCGGGACCCAAAATGCGCGAGGCTGGCGTCCACGTTACGGTTAATGCCGACAACCTGGCGATCGTCGGCCTGCCGGAAATTGTAAAAACCTTGCCGAGATTTTTGAAGGCGTTCAAGGATCTGAAAAGTGCTGCAAGGCATCAAAAGCCTGATGCGGCGATCTTGGTAGATTTTCCTGAATTCAACCTGAAACTTGCCAAAGCGTTGAAAAAACAGGGCTTAAAGGTGATCTATTACATTTCGCCGCAGCTCTGGGCGTGGAGAAAATACCGCAAGCGCACGATTCGCAAATACGTCGATCTTTTGATCACGATATTGCCCTTCGAAAAGGATTGGTACGCGGAGCAAGGAATTTACAATGTCGAATATGTCGGCAGCCCGCTGGCGATGGAAGTTCACGCCGATACGAACAAAAATGATTTTTGCCGTAAGCACGGACTGGTTGAAGACCTGCCGATCATTGCGTTTCTTCCCGGCAGCCGGAACTCAGAAATAATCCAGATTCTGCCTAAACTGCTGGAAACGGCCGAAGTGATGAAGCAGATAAACAACGATCTTCAGTTTGCTATCGCTGCTTCTTCGGATAGAAGTTTTCACGAGATCAACAGGGTAATCAAGACCGCATCAGGCTTCCCGCAAAAACCCGCAGTGATTCAAGGTGAAACATACGACCTGCTGAACTCTGCCGACGCCTCCGCGGTTGCAAGCGGCACGGCGACGCTGGAAGCCGGGATCATCGGCACGCCGATGGCAATCGTTTACAAAACCTCTGGTATTAATTATGGACTGATGCGGCCGATGATCTCCGTCGAACATTTCGGTTTGATAAATCTTATTGCGGGAGAACGCATAGCGAATGAACTTATTCAAGATGACTTTACGCCGGAAGTTTTGGCGGATGAATTATTTCGTCTTCTCGAACCGTCGGAAAATAAACGTGTTCGCGAACGGCTGAAAGCGGCGGCGGATAAGCTGGGCCATGGCGGTGCTTCCAGGCGAGCCGCTGAAGCCGTTTTGAAACTTATTGACCCGCGTAGAAATGCCATCTAATACTTACTGATCTCTCAGAACCTGATTTAGCGCGTCAAGCTCATATTGACGAATGCGCATTTCGCTTTCCAGATCCGATGCACGCTGGTTCATTATCCGCAGAACGACGATCCGCGGAGAAAGGGTTTGTAGAAGCTCAAGGTCTTCGTGATCGGGTATTTGAACGGCCGAGGCGAGATCTTTAATATCGAAATAGCGGCCGTAGGTCGTCGGCTCGTCGAGGCTGCGTATCAAATAGCGTTTTCCTACTTCCAGCCCATAACGCGAATTAAAACTTATTTCACGGATCTTCTCGGTTCCTTTAACAACGTGCAGGATTTGAATGGTGATCTCCCCGGTAAGGTTTGCCTTGACGGCTCCTTTGTACGTGCATTTGGCGATCAATATCGTTTTGGACTCGTCTAGATAGCGGTCGAGTGCGGCCGGTGTTTGAGCATTTATGTTGGGCAAAAAAAGAAACAGAAAAAACACGATGGTGAAAATAATATAGGTTTTCATGAAGGTTGAACGTGGAAATGACTAATCTCTTGCACTATTCCATCCCGGAACTACCACTTTGTTTTGTTTCACCTCACACACACCCTTATGAATGAAACAAACACAATGAAACAACTTCAAAAGCTGAGTTTCTAAAGCATCTCGAGCCTCAGTGATACCAGCATCAACCATCACACGCTAAGTTCCCCTGCGACTTTGAGTTTTGATAGAGCCCGTAAACGAATTACGATTTGTCGGGAGCGGTGGTGTCGTCGAGGAGCTTCCTAATTTCTTTAACCTCAGCTTTGAGGCGTTCGATGCTTTTGACATGGGCGTTTTGGCGTTTGTATTCGTCGAGCGGCTGGATGGGCGTTCCCCACCAGACGCCGGGGCGGACTATTTTTCCGGGAAGGACTCCGGCCTGGGAGCCGATGACCGCGCCGCTTTGTACGCGGGCATGATCGCCAAAGCCTACCTGGCCGCCGATAACGCAATCGTCCTCAATGACGACACTGCCGGAGATTCCGGTCTGGGCGGCGATAACGCACCGCTTGCCGATCTGCACGTTGTGTCCTACCTGCACAAGATTATCGATCTTTGTGCCTTCACCGATTCTGGTTTCGCCCAATGCTCCGCGATCAATGCATGTGTTTGCGCCGATCTCAACATCGTCTTCGATCAAGACGCTTCCAATCTGAGGGAATTTGATATATTTTCCGTCTTCGTCGCGAACATAGCCAAACCCATCAGCACCGATAATAACGCCGGAATGAAGAATGACGCGATCGCCGATAGTGCAGCCGTCTTCGATGAAGACATTCGGAAGTATTACGCAGTCTTTACCGATCTTGACATCGTTGCCGACCTTGACACCCGCAAGAATGTGGGTTCTATCGCCGATCTCCGAGCCGGCTCCGACGAACGCAAAGGCTCCGATAAAAATATTCGTCCCGACTTTTGCATTTTCATCGATCACGGCCGAGGCATGAATTTGAGATTCGCGATGTTTTGGCGGATGAAGGACCGCCGCGATCTGAGCGAAGGCGAGTTTGGGATTTTTTACTTTAATGATGGTACAGGCGTTGGGAAACTCAAATGAATGCGGGACGATCACGCAAGAAGCGTTCGTACCGGGAATTTCACCGGCCTTTTCCAGGAATGTGATCTCGCCTTCCGTAGCCGTTGTGAAGCTGCCTACGCTTCCAATTTCTGCCTGGCCATCACCCGACAATTCTCCCGAAAGAAATTCGGCGATCTCCTTTACTTTCATGCGTTACAATTTAAACGGTTTTGCGGAAAAAGTCAGTCGGGGTAATTAAGTAGCTGTTCTCTCGGCGTCGTTGATGGCGGTTTGCAGGAATATTTCCATTCCTCTAATAGCGAATCCGTTTTTGTCCGAAAGGCGTTTGAGAACGGCGGCTGATTCGCTGTCGAGAAAATCGAGATCGGCAAGGTCGATCGCGATGGCGCTGCCGGTTTCGGATTGTATTCCGACCGCGATCTTTTCCAGAAGCATCGCGTCGGCGAGAAGCATTTCGCCTTCGATGCGAAGGATGGTTTCATTCGTCCCGGGATTCTCGGTCTGCGTAATCGTGGTTGCCATAAAGTCAAATTTTAGATGCTCTGGATACGGAGATCGGCGGTATAAGTTTCAATAGACAAACGACGATATTGTTCTATTCTTTTGGTTTTGCTTTTTTCGCGTTCTTCGCGGCTTTGATTTGCGTCTTTGCGTGAAAAAAAAGAGGTTTCACGCAAAGCCGCGAAGGACGCTAAGCAAATCAAAAAAGAAAAGCACGATCAATATATCAAACGGCACCACGCAATTGGGTAGATACAAAAACTAACATTCAATTTGTTACCTGCACATCGATCCGCGGCGATTTTCTTATGGTTAGAAACACACCGGTGAAAACCAAAATGGCGGCGACGCCAAATTTCAGATCGATCTTCTCATCAAGAAAAATCACGGCAAGTATAAATCCGATTATCGGCTGCA
>JACMMN010000191.1 GCA_014379075.1 Pyrinomonadaceae bacterium
AAAGCGTCAACATTTGCTTCGGAAAAATTTTCCGAAAGGGCTTGGGATTCCATCGATTACCTCTATGTATAAAATTTGCTTATGTGCGCAAAAAGACTTGTAATATCTATAACTTATCTCAGGTTTTCTTTCAACTGCTGACGTGTTTCTTTATCAACGGCTTTTTTCATTTCCGACTCGCGTTTATCGTAAAGTTTCTTACCTTTCGCGACACCGATCTCGAATTTTATCCGTCCGTTTTTCCAGTAGATAGAGGTGACGACCAAAGTCATTCCCTTTTGCGTGGTTTCCTTTTCGAGTTTTTCTATCTCCTTTTTGTGCAGGAGGAGCTTTCGCGTTCGCATCGGATCATGATTTTGCTTATTTCCGTGCGAATAAGGCGAGATGTGCACATTGAAAAGCCAGACCTCGCCCTCCCGCACGGATACATAGGAATCCTTTAACTGCAGGCGGCCGTCCATAATGCTTTTGACTTCGGTTCCTTTCAAAACTGCGCCCGCCTCGAACTTATCCAGAATTATATATTCGTGATAAGCCTGGCGGTTATTTAGGATCTCTTTGTCGGCAACGGACATAAACTTTTATTTTGCCTGTGATTTAGCGATCCCGCAAGCAGTTGGATGCGTGAGTGATTTGACAGCCGAAGTTCGCACACGTAAATTAGAGGAACGCTGGGAGATCGTCTAATGGTAGGACTGCAGTCTCTGGATCTGCCTATCGGGGTTCGAATCCCTGTCTCCCAGCCAAGAATTACTGGTCAGTGGTCAGAGAACTTTTCTCTTGCTGACCACCGACCACTAGCCACAGACAACCGTTATGGACGAATGGCATGAAACCGAGATCCGCGTCCGATATGCCGAAACCGACCAGATGGGCATCGCTCACCATTCGAACTATCTGGTATGGTTTGAGGCCGGCCGCAGCGATCTTTGCCGTGCGAAGGGCTTTTCCTACAAGGAAATGGAAGACGAAGCCGGTGTCCTGATGCTCGTCGCGGAAATCTACTGCCGCTATAAATCGCCCGCATTTTACGAAGATTCGTTAGTCGTCCGCACTCAGGTCGCCGAGATTCGCAGCCGCTCCCTGCGTTTTATTTACGAGATCGTCCGTACCGCCGACGCCGTAACGCTCGCCGAAGGCGAGACGCTTCACCTGGTCACGGACGCAAATAGAAAGGTCTGCCTTATCCCCGAAATATATAAGGAAAAACTTCTCGCCGAGAGCATTCACGTCACCGAATCGTTCCCCTCCAATCAGGCCCCAAGCTAGAAAATCACATAAGTGAATCACGAAACCTGTCTTTACGGGTTTTCGCCGATGGGCTAAACTCAGAGTATGCCCGGTTACGCAGTTGCGGAGATATATTTTATTGCGGCGATGATGGTTTTGATCCTTGTCATCAGCGGCGTCGCCGTCTATTTTTTCGCCCGTACATATAAAAAGGAAATGAGAGAAAAGCGGGAAAGAATAGTCGCCCGCGAGCAGGACAAACGCGAGAACGATGCCCAACCGGCAGGCGTAGATAGTTAATCTGTATGCATCCGAAAATTCTGGAAAGCTCAAAAACTATCCTTGTCGTCATTGATGTCCAGGAGGCGTTTCGCAGCGTGGTCAATGATTTTGCGTTGATAGCGTCGAATATTGCGATCGCGGTGCGCGGATTTCAGATCTTGGACGTGCCTGTGATCGCCACAGAACAATATCCGAAAGGCCTGGGCCGGACCGCAGAAGAGATTTTGCTGGCATTTACGGAGGAACCGGAGATCATCGAAAAAACAGCCTTTAGTGCGTGCAGAGCGGATGGCTTCGTTGAAAAACTTAGGTCGCTGAATGCTTCTCAGATCGTTCTCTGCGGCGTCGAAGCACATGTTTGCGTTAGCCAAACAGCCCACGACCTGCTCGAACAGGGATTTGACGTGCATCTGCTGGAAGACTCGACCAGTTCGCGTTACGACCACGACAAAAAAGCAGGGTTGGCGAAAATGCATTCGTGCGGCGTTATTCCTTCAAGTTTTGAAATGGCTTTGTTCGAATTAATGGGCGATTCCAAACACGAAAAATTTAAGGAGATTCAAGCCTTGATCAAATGACTTAGCTTACGCGGCAAGAGTTCTACAGTCCGCAACGCGGGTGCCAGAGTAAAGCCTGTGCGTAAGCATGGGTTAAGGATCACAAGGAAGCATAGCTGTCGAAGATAGCGGTAGACGCGACAGCCCGTTTAAACGGGCTTATAAACAAGCGGCTTAAGCCAAGCGGAGAAGGACGTTGAAACGCCCTTTGTTTCACTATCCACTTTTTCCCCACGCCCTAAAGAGCGTGGCTATGGCCGCGTATCGCGGAAAGACTGCTAAAGCAGCCTGAAAATTAAAATGTCAACACAGCCTAGTGTTAAATAAATGGATATACTTTCTTCTCTCAACCCACAACAGATCGAGGCCGTTAAAACCGCAGATGGGCCGCTGCTTATACTTGCGGGTGCCGGTTCGGGCAAGACGCGTGTTATCACGGTCCGCATCGCTTATCTGATCACTGAAAGGAAGGTGCAGCCGTACAATATCTTGGCGGTGACCTTTACGAATAAGGCTGCTGGGGAAATGCGTTCGCGGGTGCAGACTCTTTTGAAGGACGAGAAGATCGACTCGTTTCCATTGCTTTCGACATTTCACAGTCTCTGCGTGCGGATATTGCGGCAGGATATCGAGAAGCTGGAAGAAGGCTATACCCGATCTTTTACGATCTACGACACGGACGATTCGAATAAGGTCGTTAAAGCATGCATAAAGGACCTCGGGCTGGACGAGAAACAACTTGCCCCGCGTTTTGTCAGGTCAGCGATCAGTTCGGCCAAGAATCGGGGTGAGGACGTCGATCTATTCACATCGCGTGTCGAACAAACCGACGAGCGGCGGGCGGCAATGGCCAAGGTCTTTAAAATGTACGAGGAACGCTTGAACAAAGCGAACGCGCTCGATTTTGACGACCTTTTGATAAAGACGGTAAAGCTATTGAGAAAATCGAAAGACGTTCGCGATAAGTATAACGACCGCTTTAAGTATATTTTGGTTGATGAGTACCAGGACACGAACGCGTTGCAATTTGCAATGATCAGTTTTTTGACCGAAAAGCAGCAGAATATCTGTGTCGTCGGCGATGACGCTCAGAGTATTTATGGTTTCCGGCAGGCCGATATTCGGAATATTCTTGAATTTGAGCAGCATTTTCCGGACGCAAAAGTTATTTTGCTTGAACAGAATTATCGATCGACTCAGACGATCCTGGACGCGGCTGATTCTATCATTTCGAACAATACGAAGCAGAAGAAAAAGAAGCTCTGGACGGCAAATCCGGGCGGTGAGCGGTTGTTTTATTTTCAGGCGACAGATTCGGACAGCGAGGGCCGATTTGTCGCTTCGCGGATCGAGGAGCACCGCCGCCGCGACGCGAGCGAAAGGATCGCGATCCTTTACCGAACAAATGCCCAGTCGCGTGTTTTTGAAGAATCGCTGCGGCGTTTGCGGATCGATTACAACATAGTCGGCGGTTTTTCGTTCTATGAGCGGGCTGAGATCAAAGACATTATCGCCTATTTAAAAATGGCGCTCAATCCGTTTGACGATATCGCTTTGCTGCGTGTGATAAATACACCGCCGAGAAGTCTCGGCAAGACCTCGCTCGACGAACTGACGTCCCGGGCACGCCAGCGAGACGTTTCGGTGTGGGAAATGCTGTGCGCGATCGCGGACGACAAGATCGACCAGCCCGTGAACCTGACGCCGAGGGCCAAGGAGGCAATGCGGAAATTCAAGGCCGTTGTCGAAAAACTGCACGAAAAAGCGGCCGAAGCGGCGGGCGGCGAGAAACCGGTCTCCGACGTGGTCATTGCAGCGATCGAAGACACCGGATATTCGCTGATGCTTCGCGTGGAGAATTCGGATGAGGCCGAGGCGAGGCTAGAAAATCTTGAGGAGTTGGTGAACGCGGCCGTCGATTACGATAAGGCCGAGGAAAACGGCCTTCGCGATTTTATAGACCACGCCGCGCTAATATCGGATACCGATAAATACGATGGAAACGCCGGTGTGACGATGATGACCGTTCACATGGCGAAAGGGCTGGAATTTCCGATCGTTTTTCTGGTCGGCCTGGAAGACGGCATTTTTCCGCATTCCCGCAGCCTTAACGACCAGTCCGAACTTGAAGAAGAGCGAAGGCTCGCATATGTCGCCATCACTCGTGCGGAAAAGCTTTTGTATGTAACGCATTCGATGCGGCGACGGGTGTACGGCGAAGAGATCGTCGCGGAGCCTTCGCAGTTTCTAAATGAAATGCCGCTCGAATTGATCGACGATCTTTCACGCGGCCCATCGTGGCTGTCATACGCGAGGAGTTCCACCGCGAAAGACAGTAAAGATACGATCACGGCTCTGCGGGGCGAACGCGTTCCAGAGAAAGCCAAAGCGGTTTACACCGGAAAGACCTATAACAGTGCGGATGCTATCGCAGAGTTTTTCAAGAATCGTGAGACGCGGGCGGACGATGTCAGAACCGCGAGCGGCAGCCACCGGATCGATCCAGCGAACAACGAATCTCGAAACAGAGAGAAACCTTTGTCAGGGTTTGATAAATTAAAGGCGCTCGCGTCGGATCCGAAGGTCCAAGTTCCAAAATCGACGATCGACGAATTCTCGGCCGGTTCCCACGTGCGGCATTCGAAATACGGCAAGGGACTCGTCCTCCGCCGCGAAGGTACGGGCGATAATGTGAAACTGACCGTCAGCTTTCCGGGTTTCGGCCAGAAAAAACTTATCGAAAAATATGCCAATCTCGAAAAGGCATAACTATTGCATATAATTGATTTTCATTAAGAAACTGTATTGTTTTAATTCAGGTTATTAAGGAGATTCTCGAGATGCAAAGTCATAAATTTCGCGGTTTTTTTAGCTTTTCGTTCACGGCTGCCGTTTGTTTTCTGCTGATGGGATGCGGAGCTCAACCCGGCACGGTCAATGTTAATCTGACGAATTCCAACGCGAATATAAGGAACTCGACGGCCAATACCGTAAATTCTAATTCGGCCAATACCAATACGATCTCATCGGCACCGGTCGAAACAAGGGAGCCCGAGCAATATCAGGCGAACGTCACGGTCAAACTTGAAGGGATCGGCGACCAGCAGCGGACGGCGTTTCCGCCACTTACCGCCACTGTCGCCCGCAGCGGAGCGGACCGCCGTATGCAGTTTACGATGCCTGCCGGCGGAAGAGTTGTGTACTTGGATAAGGCGGGGACAAATTACCTGGTGCTGCCTGAGAAAAAACAATATGCCGAATTGAACCGCGAATCCCTGGGATTTGAGGTCAGGCGATTGATGATGCCGGAACAGATCGTCCAGCAGGTGAAAAATATGCAGGGCGTGGAAAAGGTCGGCGAGGAAAAATACAACGGTCGCGATGTGATCAAATATCGTTACGGAGCGGTCGCCAACACGCAATCGCAGGCGGGACAGGTCGGAACCGAATCGTTTTTGCTGGTAGACAAGGAAACCGGCCTTCCACTTCGTTCGGAAACCATTTCACAATCTCAGTCAGGCGGAAATGTACAGGGCTACAACGGTGTAAAAATCATAACGGAAATCACCGATATTAAAATGGAAACGACGCCCGATCTTTTTGCCGAGCCGACAGAATTTCAAAAGATCGAATCGGATCAAGTACGCTCACAGGTGGATATGATTTTCAATACGGTTGCTACATTCCTTGTGCAAATGATGAAACAGAGCCAGGCGGCGGCTAGCCCTGTGGCCTCACCGGCACGGTAGGGAAGTGGGAGGCATGGCATAAGCCTTACGACGCGAGGGCTCTTCATTTAACGCTAGCAAATTATGGGAAAGATCGTACTAAGCATTTTGATCGGTTTGATAGTAGGCGGTGCTCTGACGTTTTATTTTTTTGTCGGGGTGCCGCAGGCGGCTCAACTGCCCGGAGCTCCGATCCAGCCACCGGATGCGTCGGGTTCGCCTGGCGGAACCGCTCAGATCTCATTGGGACAGGATTTCTTTAACGAAGTTTTGACTACGATCTTTCGCGATATGAATGCACCGTCGTTTCCTATTGGTGCGGCGGGAGCGTCGTCTCCTGAATCGGCGGCTTGTGCAAGCAAGATCACTGTCCTTCGCGAGGGAAGCGGTGTGCAAACCGGACTGCGTTTTGAAAATAATACGATCGCCGCTCCGTTGGCATTTACGGGCAGCTATAGTTCGCCGTTCGGGTGCCTGCAGTTCACCGGCTGGGCGAAGGCAAATTTCGAGCTTCGTTACGATGCGTCGCAGCAGGTAGTTTTCGGGCGCATCAATGTCGAAACCGTAAATCTTGACGGCGTAAATCCGATCGTCGGAGCCTTGGTGACGCCGCTTGTTCAATCAACTCTCAACGACCGGGTCAATCCGATCCAGATCCTGCAAGGAAGCCAGATCTCCGTGATAGCTCCGATCGTTTCTGCCAGCGGGAACCTGCAGGCCGCCGTGAA
>JACMMN010000002.1 GCA_014379075.1 Pyrinomonadaceae bacterium
ACATGAAAGGTGGTGCCGGTCTTTATGGAGTAATAGGTGATCTTCGGCTTTTTCTTCTGTGCCGTAGCGGATTGGACGAAAGCTCCACTAACGAACAATGCGAGCAGCATCATCAAAAAATATGACCATTTTAAATTTTTCATAGTAGTTCCATCCTTACTTTCCTGAACCTGTTGAGCTTATAACCGTAGCCTAATGCTTCTGATGGTGGCTGCAAACTGTCAATTCTGACAGTTTGCAGCCACCATAATTTTCTTTCAATCTGCGACTTATTTCGCACGCGGCGGATAGGTCTGAAATATTTTCGCCATCACTTTTTTGGTATTGTTCTCCCGTTTCTTTATGTCGTCAGTTTTGGCGAGTGTTTTGGTCGCGTGGGCCTGCCAAATTTGGCGAGCCGTTTTGACATCATAAAAATCGAGAAAAAACGAGCCTTTTTTGATCATATTGGTGCCGCTGACCGTCGCGCCGGTAATTCCCGGGTTCATTCCCACTACCCCAACCCAAGGGATGGTGCTCTTGGAGGAACTCCACTCCATATCGTCGAGGACAGCGATCTGATAGGTGACGACCAGGTCGGCTTCCTCGCTCTCGACCCTCGCAAGGCCTTTTTTCGCTATTTCGGCGTCTATCGTTCGTATGAACATATCGTCCAGATCCTTTGCCGGATATATCGCCTTTGCGGCCCGGTGCCATTTATAGGTCTTGTATTTCGAAAAATCGGTGTCTGCCACAAAGTCGTAAACGATCTTCTGCGCGGCCGCAAAAGAACAAAAAAGGAATCCGGCACAAATAGTTGCGGTTAGAAGATAGATCTTTGATTTCATAATAGTTACAACCCCTTTATTATCTGCGGGGATTTTCGCGCGGACTATCTAAACAGGTAGCGAAAGCCCGCCTCTAATTTGAACTTTTCGCGTTCCGTGCCCGCCAAATGAAATGTAGGAATGACAAAAACAACTACATTCTTGCTCAGTACCTTACCGAGGTTTACAGCAACTTGGGTTGTTGTCCGGTTATTCACTTCAAAATCCACAATGTATTCTAACTGCGGATTCGCGTAGTAGCCTTTCAGCGGCCCGCTCAAAAACGACTTGAGCAGAATTGCCTTAATCGATGTCTCATGTATGTCGGCCCGGTTTTCTTTACCGGCAAAAGATACGCGGTATTCAAAGGTTCCGACCAGGCCCATACCCGGAGCGAGCGGCGTAACCCCGGCGATCAAAGGCTTAAATGAGTATTTTCCCGAGCCGAGCGTGCTATGCGTTGCCGAAGGAAAATCTATTCGGGGTACCAAGGCTCCCACAAAACGTTTTGAAAAAACTTTGACAAACGTCATCGACGTGACGATATCGCCTATTCCGGATTCTGATCTTAGGCCGGGTGTTTATCCTTTATCCTTTCAAACGTACCACCCGCTGACGCAGGCGGTTCTGACACTGACCGCCTAAACTTGCTTGAGCACCAATTAAGTCATCTGTTTAAGGCGTATTCAACGCGCCTAAGCTTGATGCGGTTTTCATTTCCGACTGCACATTCACCAGCGGCTGTTGCGAAACCGGCATCAGAGTGTCGCCGGGGTGATCGAGCGCGGCGATCAAGGCGACGACCAGTGAGAAGGAAATAGCCAGGATCGGAGCCACGCGGGATCGGCGTGAATCTGCGATTGCTGTATGGTAACCAACGCCAACCATTCCCAAAATTAAAAGGCTGAGCAGCACTATCCAAATGGTTGTCGGGATGCGTGCGTGCAATCCGAGTCCTACACGTGTCGCGTGTATCCTTGAGATCTCGTTCACCGAATCGACATACAGCGCGGCGATGTCCGAGTTATCAATTCGGCCGTTCGCAACCGCCATATCCCATAGCTCTTGCTGCATCCTTAGCGACTCCCCAAGGGAGTTTAATGCAAAATTTGCATCGTGTGACTGGGCCACAGCTAAGCGTTGATCGACGTATTCCTGGAGCAACGCTTTCGTTTTTGCCTGGTCCGGCTCAAGAAGAAAATCTGACCGTTGAAAGGCTGTACGGATCGTGTTTGCCTCCTCCCGTACAAGGCCTTTTTTGGTGTCATAGCGGTCCGAAACAATTCCGAACGTGAACGCGAGCATAAAGGCCTGCAGCCCGAGAATTACCCCCGAAATGGCCGACGCTGGCGATTCTCTCTCGTCTTCGGTCTTGCGGCGAACGGTGAATCCCATCCGAAAACCGACCTCGAGAGAGAGCATTACCAACGCTACCGATACCAGAAAAAGTGCCCAAACCGGCAATATGTCTATAAGCATTTGAAATTACCCCGTTATTGATTCGCTATGGAACTATTTGTCCGGGCGCTGATACGCCTTCCATATTTGCCGTTTGATAATAGGCCGGCTCCGTATTCACGCCATCAAAAGGTGATACGTTGTTCAACCCGCCGTGACAAATCTGGAATTGCTCGTCGCTCCCGCACGGGCAAGGCTTTTCCGGGTCTCGGCGTTCATCCTCGCCCGCGGTTATAGCCATTATTCGCGACGGCGGCAGGTTTCGCTGCAGAAGCTGATACATCGTCCGCATCGCCGGTTGGGTGCGAGTGTAAAAATACTCAAGCCCCGAGCACAGGTAGTTCTGTCCGGGTTCGCCATCACGGGAAAGTGAGAATCGGTCCTTCGGACAGCCGCCGTTGCAGAGATTGCGAACTTCACAGCGTTTACACTGGGCGGTAAGCGTGTCCTGCTTGTCCTGCCCGAATTTACGCTGCTCGGACGATGCCATCATGTCCTGCATGTGCGTTTCGTGGATATTGCCGAGCTTATATTTCGGTTCGACGTAGTGATCGCACGAGTAAAGGTCGCCGTTGTGTTCAAGAGCAGGACCGTTGCCGCACGTCGGCGCGTGGATGCAAAGCGAATGGCTGCCAAAATACGCCTCAAGCGTAACGTCGAACAGTTGGACATAGACGCTTCCTACGTCGTGGCGGATCCATTCCTCAAAAATATCGACAAGAAATTTGCCGTACTGTTTGCCGCCGACAGTCCGCTCTGTAACCAGATGTCCGGTTTGAGTGTAGAGAAGGCGGTTTCGTCCGGCCTCATCGG
Organism: Pyrinomonadaceae bacterium; assembly: GCA_014379075.1. Classification (GTDB taxonomy): domain Bacteria; phylum Acidobacteriota; class Blastocatellia; order Pyrinomonadales; family Pyrinomonadaceae; genus OLB17. Next base: position 3,078 of record JACMMN010000002.1, read on the forward strand.
CCCAGCCTTTGTTGGCGATCTCGAGGGTGTCTTTTGTCGCACGTTCGACGATCGGAATGAACTGCATCCACTCCGCGTGAAGCTCGTCGCGGAAAAAGCGATAAACCGCGCGGCCGTGTTTTTCATTAGCGGCATTCACCGTACAAAGAATATTGAAATCGACCTTGTATTTGCGGAGCATTTCCCAGCCCTTCATCACCTTGTCGAACGTCCCGCGTCCGGCGCGATCGAGCCGGTATGCGTCGTGGATCTCTCGCGGGCCGTCCACGCTGAGGCCGACCAGGAAATTATGTTCTTTAAAAAACGTGCACCACTCGTCATCGAGAAGAATGCCGTTGGTCTGGAACGTATGTAATATGGTCTGGCCGGGCTTTTTGTATTTGTTGGCGATCTCGACCGCACGCCTGAAAAAATCAAGCCGCATTAAGGTCGGTTCGCCGCCCTGCCAAGCGATGGTCACTTGCGGCGTGCGGTGCGATTCGAGCAGTTGGCGGATATATTCCTCAAGCGTATCCTCCGACATCCGGCTTTTTTCATTCGGATAGAGCGCTTCTTTAGAAAGAAAAAAGCAGTATGTGCAATTGATGTTGCACGTCGATCCGCTCGGCTTTGCGAGCAAATGAAATCCCGGCGGCGCACCGTTCAAGACTGGTAATGGCCTTCTCTTCTGACTTGTTGCAATTGACATAACCACCTTCTTCCTTTTTTTCGAAACTAACTATTGGGAATATCAGCATTCACACTGCGGTCTCTATTTACAGATGCGACGCGATTCACAAGGCCGCGTAAGATCAGGTAGGGAATTATCGCCAATATGAATCCGACGATAATTACCTCGCCCGGATAAACCCAGCGGTGAACGATGAGTTGATAAACGACATCAAGAACCATCGCGAGGACCCATACCTTCCCAACCGATTTCCAACCGTCCTTCAGCATCTCGGAACGATGTTCGGGCCGGGTAAACAGGCCCCAGAAAAATGCAGGTTTTCCGGCCTTTGCATCTTTTAGTCCCGCGATAACGGCAAAGATCGAAGCCATTACCGGCTGCAGCAGAAGCCGAAACTTCATAGGCCCGGTCACTCGGGCGCCCAGGTCCTCGATAAGTCGTGCAAACATTTCTTCCATTTCAAAGCCCTCCAATTCCGAAAAACATGTTCAGCAGCATGAACACTCCGACCAGCAGAACGCCGAATGAACCAATAAGCGTCACTGAAACAAGCTGCTTCTTTTCAGATCCCTCCAGCATCGTCTTTTTCGCGATCCTGTATTCGACGATCCCCAGGATCAACAGCCCCATTCCGAGCAGGATGAGAAACAACCCGAGATTTCGCGGTGCATGTTCCCGCATTGCGACATGCCCCTTTTCCTGGAATCCCTCCAGAATTTTATAGATCGTAAAACCGAAACTGATCAGTGCTACCGAAGTGCGTAGCCAGGCCATCAGCGTCCTTTCGAGTGCCATTACGGTCCGTCCTAACGCCATGTCGGTGCGTTGAACGGCTAATTCATTTGACGTTAGCGGCTCGCTCATTGTGCGGTTTCCTCCAATCTGGGTTCTTCTTTCGACCAGGGCCAGCGGCCTTCGACCTCTACCGTTAACGACCAGCTCAAAAATGTCCTTATCAGGACGAGCAGGCCCAAAATTGCCACACTTTGAATTGTCTGATCAATGACAATGGTCCTGATGATGTCCGACGCGACCAAAAATTCCAGTATCAGAATGAGCATTTTGCCCATGTGCACTTTGAATTTTTTAAAGGAGCCATCTACTTGCGTGGCAAGGTGATAGATAAACTGCACAGTTCCAAATGCCGTGGCCAGCACGATAATCAGAACTCCCAGCAGCTCGATTCCAGTCGCCGACCATTCGATAAGTTGTTTTATGGTTTCCATCGGCCTCGCAGCCCTCCGTCTGATCGCCTAGACTTTTTTTGTGATCTCGAACATTTTCAACGATTTGGGATGCGGGCATAACTGTCAAAAATGACAGCCAGTGTTCAATGCGAAATGGTGAAGCGGTCGAATTTCATTCGAACTTTTCAAAAACGCTGTGGACACCCGGATAAAATATATCCGTGTCTATTTCGTGTTCCGTCAGTTTTCCTTCGACCGATGACCGGAAGGCTTCGCTTGCGCCTGAAAAGACTACTTTGACGCCTGCATCGTTGAATTCCTTGATTATGTCGACGAGCGCAGCCAATGCCGATAAATCGATAATATTTATCGGCTCGGCATCGATGACGATCAATCGCAAGTTCTTTTTCGAAGCTGCTTTTTCGCGGAGCTTGTCGATGAAATAGTTGGAATTGTAAAAAAGCAGTGCCGAATTGAAGCGGTATATCAACACATCGTCTCTAAACGCAGGACTCGAACCGGAGATGTGCCTGGCGGATGATTTGCTCTCCGGGTCATAAGACATTTCGAATTCGGCCGGTTTCGAGGACAGCGAGATCAATTGTATAAACGAGAGAATTAAAGCGAACAGAATTCCCTGATAAACCCCGAGCAGCAGGACACCCAGAAAACACACGACGAATACTAAAAATTCCCTTCGGTCGGACTGGTAAATGCGGAAACCGGCGCCGCGTTTGAACATTCCGATCGCCGCGAAGACGATGATCGCACCGAATGTTACCAGAGGTATTTTGGCAAAAACTCCAGGAATTAGCAGGATCACCAAAAGCATCAGCCCGGCGGCAATAATATTTACGAACTTCGTCTTTCCGCCGACCGCAACATTCACCGCCGTGCGCGAATCCGCACCGCTTACCGGAAAGCCCTTGAAGAATCCGATCAATATATCGGCCAGGCCGAGCGCGAAAAATTCCTTGTTCGCGTCAAATCCCTTTTTGTCTTTCGTGAATGCCTGAACGACCGGAATCTCGCCTGAAAACGAAACGAACACCATCGCCGCCGATGCGACTAAAATGTCGGGGAAATGGTCGATCATCAGTTTCAGGTCAGGAATTATCAGGCTCGGATAAGAATTCTCGATCGGCTTCATAAACACGATGCCGAGCGATTCGAAATTCATCATTTGCGCGGCTATGGCGGTTATGGCCAGCAAGATCAACTGAGAAGGAATTTTGACGGAGATCTTTTTTACGAAGTAGAGAAATAATAGAGAAACGACTGCGAGGATGAAGGTCGGGTTATGAATTGAGGCCCATTTTCCAAAAACTTCAAAGATCGTAAGCAGCGGCCCTGTCTGTTCCAGTTTGAGCCCGGTGACCTTTCCCAACTGGCTTACCAGCAGCAGAATTGATACGGCGTTCAGATATCCGAGCAGGATCGGCTTCGACAAAAAGTTAGCGATGAAACCGAGTTTCAGGAAACCCGCGACAAACATCAAGACGCCGGTGACTACCGTTACCAGCATGATGAACTGCGGAACCGAAGCAGTATTGCCGGCGCTGACAGCGATGACTGTCGTCGCGAAAAGAGTCACCGTAGCCGAATCCGGGCCGATAATGACCTGCTTCGATCCGCCCAAAATAAAATAGGCGATCAAAGCAATGATCGCCGTATATAATCCGGATTCAGAAGGCAGCCCCGCAAATTCCGCATACGCAACTCCGGTAGGGATCGACAGCGCCGCAACCGAAATGCCGCCGAGCAGGTCGGACTTTAACAGATCACTATTATAATTTTTTACTGGATTCATTATCGGTCAAAACTTCGCGGGAACCCTTATGTTCGGTTGCGCACATTCACCGTCACTCATTCTGGATATAATGTATATGAGGTGAAATTATGCCGTTATCGCAGGAACTTACCGACGCCGAACGTCGAGCCCTCAATAAACGAAATCCCCGGGAAAAACTATGTGACCATCCCGACTGTAAAAATGTTGCGGTCGAAGTGGTTGTATTTGTACGCGAACTCAACCGCAGTTTTGTAATATGCGCGGAACATCAGCAAATGTCGGAACGTCCATTGGAAAGTAACTACCGGGATAAGCTGTCGAGTCCCAACGTGATTAAATTTCGGCCGGCAACCTAAACCGCCAATTGTTTTGCGATTGTTGCCTTTACACGCGTGAGACGGCCCGCAGATCGGAATCTTGTGTTCCAACATTCGCCGGGCTAAATCCTTCTCACGGGCGCCGCCTGCCGCCGCTGCCAGTGCGAGAAGACGGTGCAGGGCGTTGTCGCTGCATTGATGGGGCTTGCCGATTCTGGACATTTGGCGCGGCATTAGGGCGATTGCCGCCTAAAGTTCTATCGGTGCTATTTATCTTGGGCGATCCGGTTCGACTGCCGCCGAGATTTCGGCTACCCGCGTTTGTCCGGGGAAGACTGTTGTTGACGCGGTTTTTATCCAGATTATTTCGGTCAATGTTCTTTCCCGTCCGCGGCAGGCTGTTGTTCACGCGATTAGGATTGTTGACACGGGCATTATTTATTCGCTCTTTACGCAGGCTGGAATTTAATGTCAGGTTCCGGCGGTAAGTGGTCGCGCTGTGGTGGCTGACGACATTTCGATTGACGTTGATGTTTCGGTAACTGTTGTTGATATAAACGCTGCGGTTGACATTTACATAGCTCCGATTCACGCCCACCCAGCCTGCTCCGTTCCAGCCGTGATAATAGATACCGCGTCCGTAATAGTCGTAGTCGTTATTCAGCCACGCCCCGATCAGAAGCCCGGTGGTAAACGCTATCGCCGCCACTGCGACGGCGGTCCCGGTTGAGACGCCGCTTTCCTTTTGTGCGGGCTGTTCGACGTACACCGTTTCGGGATCATATTGCGGGACGTATATCATCTTCGGCTCGGCGGGCTCGATACGTATCGTTTCACCCGCTTCTACTACATTCATCTGCGGCCCGCTGACCAAATTTCCGGCGTCTCGCGCCTCGGCTCTCAGACGCTGGATCGATTTGGCAACGTCTTCCGGCTGCAGAACATACGCCTGGCCGAGGTTGGCTGTCCAGCCTTCGTCATCTACCAACATTTTTAAGACAGGTGGATAATGTGCGACGGATTTAACGCTGACATCCCAACTTTGGTTATCAATTCTGCCATCGTCAACGCTGCCGCCAAGAGCGCCCTGGGCCTCTTTCAATTGCTCCACGAATGTCGAAGCCGGTATTATCTGCGCGAGCAAGGGGTCGGGGAAAAGCGCGATCCGTGCGAGCATTCCGTCCAGTTCGTCATCGCTAAAACGAGCGACCTCAACGGGAGCTTGAGCGGTGTCGGTAGATGACGTAGCTGCCGGTGCGGCGTTTGAAACCGCTGTATTTGCGGGCGCGCTGCCTCCGCCGCAAGCGGTTGACGTGATAATTATACTGGCGGCCAGCAATGCCGCCTCAAGTCGAATGGCTATCGTAAGCAAGAACTTTATCTCGTGGTATTTCATAGATTGAACTCCGGCCTAATCAAAAATGATGCAGTCACAATTGGACACAAAAAGGAAAGCGGCCGTAACTGTCAAAAGTTACAGCCGCTCTAAAGCCTCGCGGGTTGGAATTGATCGGATTGAGGTGCATACTCAACCGCTAGCCTCTGGTCAAAATATGATCTCCAGTCGCGCTCCCGGAATGATCGCGGTTTCGGCTATCGGCCGTGTCGGGCGAATGATCTGTAAGTCTCCGGTCAGCCGCAGCCACGGCGTCAAGTAAAAGTTGTAGAACGTCTCGAACTGATGTTCGGCGCGGAGGCGTCCTCCAAGTCCGAACGGATTTATGTTGTCCTTCAGGACATCGCTTAGACCGCTGTACGAATAAACAATACCGAATTCGTCACGGTTACGGCTTTTGAACAGGCCATTGCCCCCGACGCCGGCCATGAAGAAGTTCGTGACGGGGCTTGTGCTCTCATTTGAAAAAGCCACCTGTGTGAAAAGTCCCCACCCGTCCTTCGGCCCTCGCTCGACGAGGTATTGGCGAAAGGTGTAATTGACCGACCACGATTTTTTCGGCTGGATCGGAACGAGCGGCGGTCCCGGAATAATGACCTGACGAAGGGCGTCGAACGGTGTGGTCTTCTTAGTACTGAACGCGGCCCCGAAAGTATGCAGTCCAGACTTGCCGCCGTACTTCGAGGTGAAGTTTATCCCCGGGATGAAGCTCACTCCATCAGAGAAAAGATTGTCCAAACCGGCGTCCTGCGAATGTTCGTTTGGATCCAGGACCGCGAAAGTGATGAACGGTACGCCGCCACGTACCCATGCGATCGAGCCTCCATTCGTCACAAGCGGGATCTGGCGAGCGGCGACGATGCCGCCGTTCTGCGCGATATGAAAGAACCGACTCTCACCGGCACCACCAAAGAAGTCTTCCATAACCAGATCGAGGGTTTTGAATCGTCCGACCGATACTGCAACCAGGTTGCCCTTGGCCAGATCGATCGGGATGAGCTTTGTAACGTTCAGGGCGGTGATGGAAAAATCGGTGCCGTCTAGTCCGGGGACGAGCATTGCGGTGTTTACAGGGCTCAGTGTCCCTATGCCGCCCAGGCTCGGCCCGCCGAAGCGCGTTTCCGTCTTTAGCTGAGCTGACCAGAACTGCCAGCCGGCGAGTTTTCCAAAATCGAATTTAAAGTCGGTCTCAAACTTGCCGTTGCCTTCGACATCCCGTCGGATTCCGCCGGCGGCGGTGCCCTGCGCAAATAGCACGAGTTTAAAGTCGAGCGTGACGCCTTTTTCTTTCCATCGCGAACGCACACCGCCCCAATCTCCCGTCAGCTCTTCACGTTCGTGCCATTCTGGTGCCGCTGCCGGCACTGCTGCCGGCACTGCTGCGGACGTTGGTGTTGGCGTCGGAGTCGGCTCCTGACCATACATTGTGGGGCCAGCACTCAGGAATGCAGCCAATACTGTAACAAAGATGAGAGCTCTCGAATAGATATACATTTTATTTCCCCGGAACAACAAAAGCGTGTTCACTGAATTTATATGAGTTAGTCACGCTCTAATTGTCCGCGCAAACTAAAGCGGCCATAACTGTCAAAAGTTACAGCCGCTTATGGCAAGAATTTTCTTACGGGCCGGATGTTAGTGGGTATAAACAAAGGCGGAGAACAACTGACAAAAGTTACGGCCGGACGCCACCGTGCCGGTTGCTTAGCTTGCTTTGACGGGATACTTTTTAAAGAACTTGCCGATCCATTTGTTGACCGTCTTTTCCATGTCCTTTAAGTCCTTTTCAACGTTCCCGCTTGGCGGTGCGACGAAGATGCCTTTGCCGGCGCCGCGCCAGATGCTGTGCTTATTTTTTGTCTCGATAACGTCGATCAAAATGTCGCCTGAGGTGATCGTCATCAGCGCCGCCGGATTGCCGTAGCCGCCCCAACTCCGATATACCTCGTTGTTCCAGGTCGGCCCGACGCCCTGCAGGTCCATGCCCGCCGCCGCCATTACGGCGATCTGGATATCGTGTTCGGCGTCGTTGCGCACGAGTCCGCGCGAAGTCAATTCGCGTTCGATAGCGGCGATGATCAGTTGGCCTGTCGACTCTTTTGGAGCGATCTTTCCATTCGACCAGCCGAACGTCTTGACGGCCTTAAAATCGAACGACTTGTCAACATCGACGATAAGTTTCTGTGCATGCGCAGCCGAGGCGGCCGCAAACAGAGCTACGAATATTACGATGGTTCTTAATTTCATTTGTTTCTCCGGTCGTACGAAATGTCCTACAAACAACTTACCCCAGATGAAAAGCGGCCCTATGGAGCGTCTTCGAATTTTGTCAAAAAGTCTTGACCAATCCGGCCAACACGGTCACGCGGCACGGCGCTTTTCGAGCCACAATACCGTGAAACACCACGATCCAAGCGCTGCGTGAGCAACCATCGCGGGCCACATTACCGGACTCTGAATGCCGAGACGCAATCCGGCCCACACAATGATCAGCGCGGCCGCAATATTGTAAAAAAGCATGGCTGCCACGATTCCCGACGCAGCACCGCCTTTGGCGCTATTCCTCGCTCGCCAGCAGGCGACCGCGAGGCCGATGATCGCCGCGCCCGCAATGCGGGCCGCAACCAAACCACCCGGCGTATCGAGCGGTACGCTGAGCAGCGATGAAAAAGCTATCGCCGGAATCAACAGGAACGCCGCTCCGGCAGCGGCCTCAACGACCGCCATAGCGATCAGCAGTATTTTCATTTAAAGTTTATCCCCGTCAAATCGGCCGTAAAGGTAGACCGCAGCCGGCTTCCGGGCCGCCGAAATGTCGCGGTTGAAGTTTTGGGATTTGTACGGGAGATCAACCTGAGTTTCGTAGTATGCGTCGAACATATGAAGATAACTGCATAGACAACGAAGGGTAACAATTAAATCTTAGGGTTCTCGATTAAATAGAGGACATCAACGGAACAGGTATCTAAAGCCTGCCTCCAGTTTAAAGCTTTCGCGCTTAGTGCCAGCTATATGGAAGGTCGGAACAACGAACAACACTACATTTTTGCTGAGAACCTTGCCCAGGTTGACGCCAAGCTGGGTGGTCGTCCGGTTATTAGTTTCAAAATCGACAATGAATTCTAGCTGTGGATTGGCATAAGTCCCTTTCAACGGGCCGGTCAAAAATGATTTGAGCAGAACGGGTTTGATTGCTATCTCGTTGACGTCGGCGCGATGATCTTTACCGGCGATTGAAACGCGGTATTCGAGAATGCCGACAAATGCCAGCCCCGGAGCAAGAGGCGTAACCCCTGCGACCAATGGTTTTAGGACGTATTTTCCTGAACCGAGGCGGTCGTCCGTAGCCGTGGGAAAGTCGATTCGCGGTCCGAAGGCACCGATGAACTTCTTTGAGAACGCCTTTACAAAGGTCGCGGACAGAACTATGTCGCCAATACCCGTCTCCGAACTCTGACCGGGCGTTTGAGCATCGAAATGCAGGATCGGCAGATCCAAGCGAATCGACGCCGTACGACTGAACGCATAATCGCCGCGGATGATTGGTATGCCGTGAAGGTCTCCACCCGAGAAATTCTGGTACTGGTATTTCACCTCGACTCGCGTGATCAGGTCAACCGGGCTTGAGCCGTTGCTCGCG
>JACMMN010000192.1 GCA_014379075.1 Pyrinomonadaceae bacterium
CGATTATGTCTTCTGGCCAACTTTTCGACATTGAACTCGGCGATTTCCCTGAGAGTCAGACCGAGTTCATCGGCGCACGCAGATAAATACCAGAGCACGTCGCCGAGTTCGTCCTTTAGTTTCAGCCGGATCTCATCCGTGATCTCGCCGCCGAAATCGCGCTGGATCTTTTTTACGATATTGGCTACCTCGCCTGCCTCGCCCGTCAGCCCGAGCGTGGGATATTCGAGATTGCTAAGACGCCTCGGGTAAAGAGCCGTCTGGCTCGCTTCGGTTTGATAGTCATCAAATTTCATAGGATTTTAATGGACGCAAAAAGGCAAAAAAAACTCAAAAATGAGAACGGAATATATAGAAAAAGACAACGAACACAAAACGACGCTTCTTTTTTATTTGTCGCTTTTGCGCTTTCGCGGCTAATTAATTCTTCTTCGCCGCTTCGCGGCATCGACGGTATTTTTCATCAGCATTGCGACCGTCAGCAATCCGACGCCGCCCGGAACCGGAGTGAAGTTCGCCGCTTTTGCCATCGCTTCCGTCGGATTTACATCGCCTACCAGCGTAAACCCACGTTTTTCAATTGTGGCGAGACGTTTTTCCAGATCTTCGCCGTTGAAAAATTCCCCGGCTAATTGCGGATCGGAAACATTGTTTATTCCGACGTCGATGACGGTCGCACCTTCGCGGATATGTTCGCCGCGAACGAATCCGGCCCGGCCAATTGCCGCGACGAGAATATCAGCCTGCCGCGTTATCGCTCCGAGATCTTTCGTACGCGAATGACAAATCGTAACGGTCGCGTTTTCCTGTAACAAGAGCATCGCCATCGGCTTCCCGACAATGTTGCTGCGCCCGACTATGACGGCATGCTGGCCGGCGATCTGGATATTCGAACGCTTTAGCATCTCGATAATACCGGCAGGAGTGCATGGAACGAGCGCCTTTTCGCCTTGGGTAAGCCGCCCGACATTGAACGGATGAAATCCGTCAACGTCCTTCGCCGGATCAATAGTTTCCAGTATCTCGCTCGCATTAATCTGAGGCGGCAGCGGAAGCTGCACCAAAATTCCGTCGACTTCATCGCGTTGATTCAGGCTTTGGACCAAGGCAAGCAGTTCGCTGTGCGAGGTTTCACTACCTAGATGGTAGTGTTCGGAAATTATCCCCAATTCTTCCGACGCTTTTACCTTACTGCCGACATAAACGGCGGAGGCCGGGTCTTCGCCGATCCGAACGACGGCCAGGCATGGCCGAAATCCATGGCCGCTTTCGAGCAATTTTATCTCGTAGGCAGCTTCCGCTTTTATCGCATCGGCAATGATCTTGCCGCTTAATATTCGTGATGTCATAAGGTGAATTTTCAAGTTTACAGGAAGTATCGGACAATTGTCAGTTTCCTTTGGCAGAAAGACGATCACAACTAAAGCAAAACCTCGAAAAACCTGCGTCTTTTTTGAGAATGATGGCCTTAAAACAAATTAATATAAGAACCGCGATGGACTCGGGAAGAGGTCGCGCTATTTCCCACACCAATTCACAGCAGCACAAACACCGCAGGATCTTCGGATTATTTTTCGTTATCGTTTTCGCAGCAGGTAATGTAAATCTCTATGGACAAGCAACGTTTTCGGTTTTTCGTCCGAAAACACTCTCCTGGCATTCGAACCAGGCCGGGGCGAAAAGGGCATTTTCGCATCTGCCTGAGGCTTCATCGACAGACGTTCTTGTTCCGGCCGATTACGACGGCGACGGCATAACCGACTACGGCATCTGGAAGCCCGAAAGCGGCATTTGGTCAATCAAATTGAGCAGCGATGATCAGTTATTCACAGTTGAATGGGGAACAATAGCTGGCGCCATCCCTGATGTTCCCGTACCGGCGGATTACGACGGCGACGGCTTAGCAGATATAGCAGTTTGGCGTCCAGTGACAGGTACCTGGTACGTCCTGAATTCGTCAAAAAAACACGATCAAACCAAAGCAACTATATTCCCTCTCGGAAAATCGGGTGATATTCCGGTACAGGCGGATTACGACGGCGATAAACGCGCCGACTTCGCCGTCTTTCGCGCCGAAGGAAATAAGTGGCTGATCGCCGAAAGCAGAACGAATGCCTCGCGGACCGAAAAATTTGGAAACGCGGGAACGGATGTGCTCGTCCCGGCGGACTACACGGGCGACGGAAGGGCCGACCTGGCCGTTTACCGGCGTGACGCGTGGTTCGTGCTGGAAAGCGAAACCGGTGAAACCGAGCCGTTTTACATGGGCTTTGCCGACGCAGTTCCGGTTCCGGCCGACTATGACGACGACGGCCGGACCGATTTTGCCGTATTCCGCAGCGGTATTTGGTATATCTACGAAAGCTCGCAGCCGCGTTTCAGGACAATTAGATTCGGTGATGAAAACGATGTTCCACTAAATTCCATTGGTGCAAAAAAATAAGCATTTCGAAATTGTAAGGTGTCCCCCGCTGGGTGCATACATGCACCGTTCAGGGAAGTTCTTCGGAGCTTCTCTTTTTTTGTGTCGAAAATAAGGTTAAAATTAAAAAATGATGAAATTCGGGGCACTTGTGCTCGCCGTATTGATATTTTCGCCCTTACTGTATGCTCAGGATTACGCTGAAATTCATTCTCAAATTCAAACAGCCGTAGGTGATCGCAATTATCCCGCCGCGATAGCGGACCTTCGAAACCTCGAAACAAAAGAGATCGAGATCTTCAAGCTGAATAATTACGATTATTTGCTCGCCCGCCTTTGCGAAAAGAATAGTGATCTTGCGTCGGCAATGGCGAATTATCAACGGGTCGTTTCCCGCGATTCGGTGTTGAAGGAATATGCTCTCTGGCATTTGTCGCAGATCGCCCGTTCATCGGGCAATTTGATCCTTGAGCGGACATATTTACAGGAGCTTATCGCGTTCTCACCGCAGAGTTTACTGGGCAATGCCGCAAATAACCGCTTGGCCCGAAGCTGGTTCGAAAGCAAAAATTACGATTCGGCGATCAAACTTTTTAGCAAAATGCTTGTCTCGCGCGGGCAGACGCAAATAAATACGAACAGGCCCGCTGTCGAAAGTGCGATCGTTCGTGAAAATCGATTGCTGCTCGCGCAGTCTTATTTAGGAACGGGGAATCAGGCGGAAGCGGCCGGGCATTTCACGATGCTGATCACCAATCTCGCAAATCCAGCCCAGCCCGATGATTTTGCGCTTTCTGCAGTCAAAGGCCTGGATCTATTGGCCGCCGGGCCGGAAGGCTCCGGCAAAACGGTACCGCCTCTTTCCGATTACGAGCATCTGCGGCGTGCCCAGATCTATCAATTCAACCGCGATTTTGCCGACGCCCGGCTGCATTACAACGCAATCATCAATAACCATCCGGGAAGCGGAAATGTTCCCGACGCAATTTATCAGATCGGACGCGGCTACACGCAGCAGGCCAATTTTGCCGAAGCAATAAAATGGTTCGAGCGAGTGCAGGAACAGCATGCGGACCATCCGGTAAGCAAGGACGCCCTGCTCCAGGCGGCTTCGGCTTATTCGCGGGTGACGAAATTCAGTGAATCGATAGCTCGTTACAAAAGGTTTATTGAAAAATATCCGAACGACGAGCGCTTGGATCGGGCATATTTGAATATCGTCGACGTACTGCGCGATCAGGGCGAAGAGATCGAAGCCCTGAAATGGACGGCGAAAACGCAGGAAACCTTTCGAGGCAAACTGCCCGAGGCCGTCGCCCTCTTTACTGAAACGCGGATCTACATGGCACGCAGCGATTGGGAAAACTCCTTGAAAGATCTCGACAAGCTGCTGGCATTTTCCGATCTTGGCGGGGCGACGGTTCCCGGCGGGACGAATGCGGCGGAGATCACTTTTCTGAGAGGTTTCGTACTCGAACAAATGCGGAGGTTCGGCGAGGCGATTGACGCTTATCTTTCAATCGCCGACGGCAGGGCCGAGTATTACGGATGGCGGGCTACGGAGCGTTTGCGGCTGCTCGCGAAAGCTGAGGCCGCCAAACCGCTGATCAACGAAAAGCTCAATTCTCTTTCCGCCGTCACCGCTTCGAAAGATTTCGAGGTGCAGAAAAAGAATGCTCAGGCTGCTTTGCGATTGACTGAAGAGCCGGAATTGAGAGCGACCCTGCTGGATGCATTGAAAAAGACGTACGCGAATTTGCCGGCCTATAAAAAAATTTCGGCTTTCGAACCGCTTGATGCTGGCCGAAAGTCGGTCCGGCAAAAGCCCGTTTCTAATACCGGCGACACACATCAAACCCTTGCCGACGAACTCATATTTCTTGGCTTATTCGATGAGGCCGCCCCGGAATTCGATGCGGCGATGAAATCGAAGCCGACAGGCGGGAGTGCGCAGCCGAGCTCCCAGGCTTACACTTTGGCGGCTCTATATGATCGCGGCGACATCGCCAATCGGGCGGTGGCGTTCGCCGAACCACTCTGGCGAAGCGTTCCCGCCGATTATCAGATCGAACTTATTCCGCGCGATCAGATAGAACTTCTGTATCCGGCTCCATATGGCGATGCGTTTTCGAAACATGCGATCCCGCGCGGGATCGATCCGAGGTATTTGCTTTCGATCATGCGGCAGGAATCGCGTTACCGGGCAGACGTTAAATCCTACGCGGCCGCCCGCGGGCTCATGCAGTTTATCTCGACCACTTCGGAAAAGATCGCCGGCGAGCTCGACCGCGAAAATTTCCGGCAGGACGAGCTTTACGATCCGGCAACGGCGATCCTTTTCGGGTCGCAATACACCGCGAATCTGTTCAAACTATTCCCTGACCAGCCGCAGGCTGTCGCGGCAAGCTATAACGGCGGCGAGGACAATATGAAGCGCTGGCTCGGCCGCGCGAAATCCGATTCCCCCGACCGATACGTCCCCGAAATTGCCTTCTCGCAATCCAAGGATTATGTTTATAAGGTAATGGCGAATTACAGGGTTTATAAGTTGTTTTATGAAGAGAATCTACGGGCGAGATAAATAGAAATTTACTTTTATGCGATTACCTATTTTATTGATATTAACAATTTTACTTTTTACTGCCTGCAGGCCGACGGAAATGCCTCTTGCCTCCGCGGAAGTGAAACGTTACGACCTGAAGGGCAAGGTCATCTCAGTTGACCGGGCGAACAAAAAGGCCAAGATCGATCACGAAAATATTCCGGGCTTTATGGAAGCGATGACAATGGATTTCCCTATTCATGAAGATTGGATTTGGGACGATCTGCAGCCCGGCTCAGAGATCCGGGCCGAACTTGTCGTGGACAATTCCGCGAAAGACCCTTATTACCTCGAAAAGATCGGCATTGTGGCATTGCCTAATCCGAACCAGCCGCCCGTCCCCGTAAACGAAAAATTTGCCCAGATCGGAAAAGACGTTCCCGAATTCGCACTTACAAATCAGGATGGAAAGCGTTTCACTTTAAAGGATTATCGGGGCAAAGCTCTCGCCATAACCTTTATCTACCGCGAATGTCCGCTACCCGAATATTGCATAAAGATGTCCTCTAACTTCAGCGATCTCGCATCCGATATCGCGGTAAACGAAGAATTCCAGGACAAAATGCGACTTCTCAGCATCTCGTTCGATCCGGCCCGCGACACGCCCGAAAAGCTGAAACAATACGGCCTCGGCTATCTCGGCAACGACGGCAAAACCGATTTCACGGTCTGGCAATTAGCAGTCGGCAGCGATAAAGAAGTGCGAAGCATCGCCGATTTCTTCGGCCTCCAATACGAGATCGATCCGAACGAGAAAACACAGATAAATCACTCGCTTGTAACTGCCGTCATCGCCCCCGACGGCAAGGTGACAAAAATAATGAAAGGCAACGAATGGAAACCGGATGACCTGATGCGGGAATTGAAGGCGGCATTAAATTAGTGCAGTGTAACCAGGGTTTGTGTTCCACAGGTTAAAGAAGCGGGGCAGAGCCGCCCATAGTAAACTTGGATTACAGACATTTCGGGGATATGCCAAAGCAAAATCGTGTCACACCTTTCAGTACGCTGATCTCGACGCCTGCAAGGGGAACGCTTTACGGCAACCGCGGATGCCTGCACGACAAGAGCGGAAAGATACGGCGACAATTTCAAGGCATCCGGTGGATCATTTGCGTACTGGAATTCAAAGGCCGGAAGCACCCGATAATGCATCCGGGCTATTACACCGATCTCTTCTTCCTCGACGAAGCCACCGCCCTTGCCGCCGGCCACCGACCCTGCGCCGAATGCCAGCGTGACCGCTTCAACCTTTTTCGCAAAAACCTGGGCCAAGGCGAATCCCGATCTTACAGATTCGGAAAGGCCTCTTGCACCCGTTATAGATAAGGTTTTACACAGCGAAAGAGTCGATTCTAGGCGGTTTTGCAATTCGATTGACGAATTACCAGACGGTACTTTTATTTCAGACAATGAGATTGACGCATACCTTGTACTGGAAAAACAAGCTCTGTTGTGGACACCCATTGGATATAAGCAGCAGATGGAGAAGCACGTCAAGTTACCCGCGAGAATTTTGACGCCCGCATCAATTGTGCGGACCTTTGAAGCAGGTTATCCAGTCACAATGCATCCGTCTGCCGGAAGCCTAAGTGTTCTGCAATAGTCCGGTGCCTTCAATTTACCACTTCCTGTCAATTAATAATTCTTCACCCGCGACCATCGTCATCACCACGTCTCTTGCATTTGATGAAAATACTAGAGCGGCATGAATCTCGTTGACCGGCTGCTGAGCTGCCTTGTCTAACGAGATGACAGCAATATCCGCTTGTTTTTCCGTTTCGAGCGTGCCGATCTTGCCGTCCAGGCCTAGAGCCTTTGCACCGCCGAGCGTTGCCGTTTCTATTGCCGCTTTTGCGGACATAAACCGTTTTCGGCCAATCATATTTCGTGCGATCAATGCCGCGAATCTGGATTCTTCCAAAAGGTCGCAAATGTTGTTGCTCGCCACTGAATCGCTGCCTAAACCGGTTGGAATTCCAGCATCCAGAAA
>JACMMN010000193.1 GCA_014379075.1 Pyrinomonadaceae bacterium
AAACATCCGCCCTGATCGACTGCAACGTCCACCAAAACCGCGCCTTTCGGAATGAGCTTCAGCATATCGCGTGTCACCAGTTTCGGAGCCGCCGCACCGACGACCAAAACGGCGCCGATAACGCAGTCCGCGTGCGAGATCGCTTCTTCAATTGCGTACCGCGATGAAGCGAGCGTCTGTACTTTCGATAGAAAAATGTCATCCAATTGACGAAGCCGGTCAAGATTTCGGTCGATGATCGTAACTTTCGCGCCCAGCCCGACAGCCATTTTCGCCGCTTCAGTTCCGACGATGCCGCCGCCGATGATAACGACATTCGCCGCCGGAACTCCCGGAACGCCGCCAAGCAGAATTCCCCGCCCGCCGTTCATTTTCTCCAAAGAATTTGCCGCGACCTGAACCGCCATGCGTCCCGCAACTTCCGACATCGGCGTAAGCAGCGGCAAGGTTCCCTTCTGGTCGGTGATCGTTTCGTACGCAACGCCCGTCACTTTGCGCTCTAACATCTGCTTTGTCAGCTCAAATTCCGGCGCCAGGTGCAAATATGTGAAAAGCAATTGATTCTCACGCATCCGCGGGTATTCGGGTGCAACCGGCTCCTTGACCTTGACGATCATATCGCCCTTCGCCCAGATCTCGTCCGCCGTATCCAAAATGCTCCCGCCGGCGGCCACATATTGCTCGTCCGTAAACCCCGAACCTTCGCCGGCCGTTTTCTGCACAAAAACAGTGTGCCCGGCATTTACCAGCGCATTAACACCCGCCGGCGTCAGCCCGACGCGGTATTCGTTATCTTTAATTTCTTTCGGTAATCCGATATTCATAACAGTTGTTAGATGTCAGATGCTAGATGTCAGATGTTAGTTCAGCAGTTTAGCGACCGCATCAGTCCATTTAGAATTCGTCCGACTTCGTTGATTTTCTCCTGTAAATTATTGTGATTCTGTTCGCTAATATAACCAACTCTGGCAGCTAATTCAATGTGGGTATCCAATTCCAACAGCGAACCTCTGGCATTGCCTAAGAACTGATGGAACTCTCCTTTCAATCGCCGGCCCTGCCCTTCTGCAATATTTGCCGCAATTGAAGCCGCCGCCCTGCGAGTCTGTGATGTTAAACCATACGCTTCGTCCCGGGGAAATGATTTCGTAGTAGTATAGATATCAACTGTCAAAGCCATCGCTTTTTGCCAAGCTATCAAATCTGGATGACTTTTGATCGATTTGCTGTCATCCATAAGAAACAGATGCTAGTTGTCAACCCCTAGATATTAGTTTGAGAAAAGGTCAACTTCTTCCAACGCAAGTCTACTCTAACTAGACTGACATCTAACATCTGGCATCTGACATCTCTTCATATCTCAACTTCGTCGATTTGCGCTTTTTGCAATTTGCCCGAGTAATCAATATACAATGATTTCCACTCTGAGAAAATATCCAGAACCTGAGTTCCTGCTTCGCGATGGCCGTTGCCGGTGCCTTTGGTACCGCCGAACGGGAGGTGGACTTCCGCTCCGATAGTCGCTGAATTAACGTAGCAGATTCCGGTGTAGAGTTCCTGCATAGCGTAGAACGATTGGTTGACGTCCTGCGTGTAGATCGCGGATGAGAGGCCGTATTTTACGCCGTTTACGATGTCGATGGCTTCGTCCAGCGTCGAGAATGGAATAACGCATGTGACCGGGCCGAAGATCTCTTCCTGCTCGATCCGCATTCCGGGTTTAACATCCGTGAAAACGGTTGGTTCGATGAAATAGCCTTTTTTGTAATCGCCTTTTGTAAGTTGATTTCCGCCGCAGGCGAGCGTCGCTTTGTCCTGGTTTTTACCGATATGGATATACCCGAGGATCTTCTGCATCGCGTCCTCGTTGATCACCGGCCCGACTTCCGTTTTGGCGTCGAGACCATTGCCGACCTTCAATTTCTTGACCTTTTCGACCAGCTTTTCAACGAATTTTTTATAAATTTTCTTATGAACGACCAGCCGCGACGAAGCCGTGCACCGCTGCCCGCTGGTGCCGAACGCTCCCCACAGCGAGCCTTCAACGGCGTTGTCGATATCGGCGTCGTCCATCACGATGATCGCGTTTTTGCCGCCCATTTCGAGTGAGACGATCTTATTGTCGCGGGCGCATTGCTCGGCGATAATTCGTCCGGTGTCGGTCGAGCCTGTAAAAGATATTAAGCGAACGTCCTCATGAGCGACGAGGGCTGCACCGGCTTCGCCCATTCCGTTGACGACGTTAACGACACCTTTTGGGATCCCAGCCTGCTCACAAGCCTTGACGAGATTAATTGTCGAAAGCGGCACTTCTTCGCCGGATTTGATTACGACCGTATTGCCGCAAACCAGAGCCGGAATGAGCTTCCACGAAGGAATCGCCATCGGAAAATTGAATGGCGTGATGAGGCCGCAAATTCCGACCGGTTGGCGGACGCACATAGCGAATTTGTTCGGCATTTCCGCCGGTGTCGTGAAGCCATGCAGCCGTCGGCCTTCGCCAGCGGTGTAGTAAGTGCAGTCGATCGCTTCCTGTACATCGCCGCCCGCTTCCTTCAAAACCTTCCCCATTTCTCGCGTCATATCGCGGGTAAATGTTTCTTTGTTGTCACGCAGTATCTCGCCCAATTTGAACAAAAGCTCGGCGCGTTTGGGGGCCGGCGTCCGCCGCCATTTAGTCGCCGCGTTTTTCGCCGCTTCGACGGCGCGGTTGACATCTTCTTCGTTCGATCTGGGAAAACGCCCGACAATGTCGGTAACGTCAGCAGGATTTATATTGTCGAACCACTCGCCGGACGAGCTTTTAACCCATTCGCCGCCGATATAATTGTGATAGGTTTTGGTTGAGGTTTTGAATGTTTTTTTCGTTTTCGCTTCTTTCACTTTAGCCATATTGAGTAGTCTAAGGTCCAACGTCCAAAAATCCAAAGTCCAGATCGGATTTCCCGATTTAGAGCTTTGGATTTTAGGCTTTGGAAAAAAATTTACTGTACTGTAAATTGCACTATCTTCAGCTGGGGTGTTCGCTGTGCCGGGCTGAACGCTAAAACGTGCAGGACGACCGCGTCTCCTTTTTTAAAACGCGCCACCGTTTCCGCAAAGCTTTTCCCGTCGACGATCTCAACCCGGTTTATCCGCTGTATGAGATCGCCTTCGCCAAGGGCCTCACCGCCATTAGACGCCTTAACATCGGCGATGAAACTTTCGGGATTTATCTCTTTTACGAGCAGCCCTTTTTGCCCTTCAAGCTTATACGTTGCGGCCAGTGTCGGCGTCAATTCGGTCAAAGTCAGCCCGAACGGTTTTACGTCCTGTCTGGAGCGGTCGAGCGGCAGTTTGGTCGGCGTTCCTTCGTCCTCTGCCCTCCTGTTATTCGAAGGCCGTTCGCCAAGTTTTATCGACGTGGATTTGCGTTCGAGATTCGTGCCGTTTTCGCGTAAGTAATACATGCTCACAGCCTTATCGGGCAGCGTGGAAGAAACTTTGGCGATCAAGTCCGGCGCGTTCTCGATAGATTTACCGTCGAATTCTACGATCACATCGCCAACCTGGAGGCCGGACAAGCCAGCAGGACTTTTAGCATCACGAACATCGGTGACAATTGCTCCTTTGGCTTCGTTCAGGCCATAAACTTTTGCGTATTCCGGCTTTACGGATTCAAGTATTACGCCCAAATATCCACGGCGTACCTTTCCGTTTTTCAGAAGCTGGTCGTAAACGCTGGCAGCTTCGGTTGACGGAAGAGCAAAGCCGATGCCGTTGTAATCGCCGGTCGAGGTTGCGATCTGCGAATTAACGCCGATCACTTCACCGTCCATATTGACAAGAGGCCCGCCCGAATTGCCGCGGTTTATCGCCGCATCCGTCTGGATAAATTTCTGAAAGGGCGACGCATACGGCGTTTCGCGTTTGATCTGCGAAATAATGCCTGCCGTGACGGTACGGGTCAATCCAAACGGCGACCCGATGGCCAATACCCAATCGCCGACCCGGGACTTAGCGGAATCGCCGAGTTTTACGTAGGGCAAGTCCTTTCCCACTTCGATCTTCAAAACAGCTAGATCGGTCTCGTCATCGGTTCCTATAACCTTAGCAACAAATTCTTCGCCCGAATCGAGCTTGACACTGATCCGCACCGCGTCTTCGACGACGTGGGCATTTGTCATAATATATCCGCGTTTATCGACGATAAAGCCGCTCCCCACAGAATAAGCCGGGCGTCGCGGAAGCTGTCGACGAAAGAAATCCATGATATCGTCCGGGTCACCCGGTGCCGGTTCGCCTTTCGCCGTGACTTCGGGAACTTTTCCCTTAGTATCGATGCTGACGACGGCGGGTTCGACGATCCGGGCGACTTCGGCGAATGAGGCCGACAATCTTTCCGGCGAAGTAATGGTTGATTTTAGCTGTTCAGTGGACGTCACGGTTTGAGCGTTCGACGGTGCGGAAGCGATCAAAACCACGGCCAAAAATAATGACGAAAGAAAAAATGAACTTCGGTGAGTTTTACTCATAGATCGTCTCCTAAACTCGGGATTCGGGGTTATGCCTATTCGTTCGATTATATAACAAAACTAAGACGTAGTTTGACAAACTTTAGTTCGTCAGAGATTTCAACAGGAGTTCTTGCGCATATCCATTAAATATCCATCCTCAAAAGCACCTTCAAAACGCCTTTCCCGCCTGCCCGTTCTACCGCTTTAATGCCGTCACTCAATCGAAACTCTTCGCTGATCAGGTCATCGACCCGTATTTTTTTATTCGCCAACAGCTCAAGAGCCGGTGCGAAACGTCCGCAGCGTGAGCCGACGATGGTTATTTCATCAACAACAACCCGCGACGCCTCCCATCTCGGCGAGCCGTGAAAAGTCGATTTGAGCACGATCTTGCCTCGCGGCTTAACCGTATCTACCGCGGTCGCAAAACCGGATTCCGATCCGCTTGCTTCGATCACGACGTCGAATTGCCTTTTGAATTTGCCCGAAATGTCATCGAGCAAAACGCCTTCGATATTATCCCTCTCGGCTTTCGCGAGTTTAGCCTTGTGCTTGCCGATGATCGTGACATTATCGGATCTCAATCCGGCGCACATTGCGCACAGTATGCCGAGTTTTCCGTCGCCAATTACCGCAATCTTTGTTTCCGGGGACATTTCCACCTGCTCGGATATTCCATAAGCCGCCGCGAGCGGTTCCGCGAAAACGGCCTCATCGTCGGATACGGCAGCAGGGATTTCGAGAAGGTTGCTGGCAGGCAGCCGCAGGAGATCGGCGTGGCATCCGTCGCGGCCGTGGATGCCGAGGACCGTGCGCTCCGCACAGTGTCGCGCATCGCCTATTACGCAGAGTTCGCAAATTCCGCAGCCGACATTTATTTCCCCTACCACCCGTTTGCCTGTCCATTCGGGCGAACCGGGCGATTCTTCCACGACACCGACGAACTCGTGGCCGATCGTCCCCTGAAATCCCGCATAACCGCGTACGATCTCGAGATCGGTATTGCAAATACCTGATTTTACGACGCGAACAACCGCTTCAACCCCGCCATCCGGACGCGGCAAATTCGAAACCTGCAAACTACCATTAATAAATTGAAGGGCTTTCATTTGATCACTTTTTACTTTTCACTTTTTACTTTTCACTCCACTGTCTTATACTTTTTGAAACCAAAGATTATCAATTTTCGACGATGATTGCGAGATTTAATTATGCGGAATATACTGATTTTGATTTTGGCACTGGCCCTTGCTGCGATAGCTCTCGCGTGCGGAAGCTCTGCATCGGATGCCCGAACACCCACCGAAGCCTACAAGCGTTTTTATGCCGCCGTCAAAAGCAAGAATATTGAAGCGATAAAGGCTGAGATGTCCAAAAATACGCTTGCGCTTGCGGCCTCCGAGACACAGCGGCGAAAAATCACGATGGAAAAAGTGCTGGAAAACGGCCTGACCGCCACGACTTTTGCGGAAACGCTGCCGGAGATCCGCGACGAACGCGTCAGCGGCGATTCGGGTTCGGTCGAGGTCTGGAATGCCAAGGACAGCATTTGGGAGGACCTGCCGTTCATCAAGGAGGATGGCGTATGGAAATTTGCCATCGGAGACCTTTTCAGCGGTTCGTTCACTTCTCCAGGAAAGGGCCGGGCGATGAAGGAAAGAGAAGCCGCGAACGCAATGGCCAATGCGGTCCCGGTTCCCACGGCGAATGTCAATACGGCTTCGGTTGCAAATGAATCCATGGTCGAAAAGACGGCACGACGCTCTAATACGAACAAATGATCACCGAATCGTCGATACGCGAAATTCTCGCACTTTACGAAAAACACGGCTGGATCCTACGCCGTGTTTTGTTTTCCGACGATATGAACACTTCCCTGGCTGACATTCGTGAAAGCCTTTTTGGACGCGTTGCGATTTTTCCGTCCACGCTGGACGCTCTTTGGTTTTCGCGTGCATCGAGCCCGGAAAACGAAGCCTGGGAGATCCGGCATTTGAGCGAAACGCCCTTTGCTCTGGTCGAAGTCGTAGACCGCGATCTCACCGACGGCGAACGTAACGATGCACTAAGAGCCGCCGAAATAAAAATGTCCGAAATCGTCAAGTCAAAAAGATCCGTCTAAGTTCTGAATTCACACTTGTCTTCCGTTACCGCAAAAAGCACGATGAAGCAGGAACTCAGAACTTAGTCGTGAACCCGGAACTGCGAACGCTTGACAAGATTTGCACTTAAAGAGCAAACTTGATTGTGTTGAAGTTGACATGATGATAAAAGATCTCGGTGCCGGAGTCGTTACTGTATGGAA
>JACMMN010000194.1 GCA_014379075.1 Pyrinomonadaceae bacterium
GGGACGTTACCTGGTTTATATGCCGACCATCGAGCATCTCGGCGTTTCACGAAAGATCGAATCCTCAAGTGAACGCAGCCGTCTGCGGACGCTGATCCAGCGGATAAAGCAGGACGTCGACATCCCGTCGGGTGGTTTTATCGTCAGAACGGCGGGTATCGGAATCTCAGAGGAAGACCTTAAAAACGACGCTATCTATCTTGTGCGGACATGGCTCGATGTCAAAAAGACGACCGAAAAGGCCAAATCCCCGGCGTTAGTTCACCAGGACCTGGATATAGTCCAGCGGATCTTGCGCGATCAAATGTCGGACGAATTTACGGCGATCCGCGTGGACAGCGAGGAAGAATATCTGCGTACCGTGGAATTCGTCAACCGCATCCAGCCGAAAATGGTAAATCGCGTAAAACTTTACACTCGCGACGAACCCATACTTGACGCTTACGGCGTGCAGGAAGAGATCGACAAAGCCCTGAAACCGCGTGTTTGGCTGAAATCGGGCGGATACCTGGTTATCAACCAGACGGAAGCTCTCGTGGCTATCGACGTTAATACCGGTAAATTTGTCGGTAAGGGAAATGCCCGGCTTGAAGATACGATCACGCGAACGAATATGGAAGCGGTTGATGAGATCGCACGCCAGATCCGCCTTCGAGATCTCGGCGGGATCATCGTCCTCGATCTGATCGACATGGAAGACAGACGCAACCGCAACAAAGTCTCGCAGGCATTGCAGGAAGCTCTTGCATCGGACAAATCGCCGAACAAGGTGCTGTCATTCAACGATTTCGGGCTTATCATCATGACCCGCAAACGCGTCAAGCAATCGCTTGAACGGACGATGTGCTCGCCGTGTGATTATTGCGAAGGAGCGGGCTGGGTCAAATCGCCGACCACTGTCTGCTACGAAGTCCTGACCGAAGCCAGGCGGCTCTCCAAACATACAGATGACGTGCGGCACACAACCTTGCGGGTCCATCCGGATGTCGCAAAGGCGCTGCGAAGCAGTGAAAAAGAAGTTTTCGAAGAGATCGAAGCCCTCGTGGGCAACGTGGACGTGACGGCGGATAAATCGATACATCAGGAACAGTTCGATTTTGCCTTTATTTAGACTGAAACAAACGACAATTAATAAGGGTGAGCGATCGGCTCACCCTTTTTTTGATCAATACGTCATGTTCATTTGCTGAAGAAGTTTCTGGTAACCGGGTTTACTGTACAGGCTCTCGAATTCCGGGTAGGCGGAAATCCAGGCTGTCCATGGGTGACGTTCTTCGAACGATTTCTCCAGCCAATACACAGCTTTGTCCGAATCGTTTATATACGTCGAAAGATAAGCCATGTTGAGCTTGTTGGTTTCCGGCGGGACCGCTCGCCATTCGTAAAGCAGTAACCTTATTGCTTCCTCAGGTGTGGACGATGCCGATCTTGCACGGATTCTCTCACCCAGAGTTTCATTCCCGTCATTTTTGAGGCCAAGGAATATTTCAGCAATCGCCTCATCCTTACGGCCCAATTGCCACAATGTCCGTGACAGGATCCAGTGAGAGCCTGCGACCTTCTCATCGATCTCCAGAACATTTCGGAATTGAATCTCGGCTGCCGCAAAATCTTTAGCACAGAATTGCGTCATCGCGAGATTCATTTTACCGATCAGCGACAGCGGATCGAGTTCAAGCGATTTTTGAAATTCCGCTTTCGCCTCTTCAAACCGACGTGTTCGGACCAGCAATGTCCCGTAACGGATGTGAGCTATTGCGGAGTTCGGCTCCGCAGCAACGGCGAGTTTGAACGCATCTTCTGCTCCGTTCCAATCCCAGTCATACCCCATACGGATCGATCCGAGCGTAATTAGAGCATCCGCCGAATCGGGTTTTAGATCTAACGCCCGTTTCAAATTATCCTTTGCTATGACAATAATTTCTGGTCTTACGTCGATATTGTAATTGAAAAGAAGATGCTGCGAATCCGCAATTCCGGTATAGGCCTCGGAAAATTGAGGGTCGATCTCGGAAGCCTGGGTAAAATATTCAACCGATCGCCGAAGTGAATCTGGGTCGCGTTTATTCCAGAAGTATCTGCCCTTTAGATAGGCCTCGTACGCTTCCGCGCTGTCTGTCAGACGCCGTGCCAGTGCGGGCTGAACCTGATTGCTCGCAGCGAGCGACTGCAAAACCTTAGCCGAAATATTATCCTGCAAGTTCAGGATCTGATCCGCCTGTCCGTCGAATTGCTCCGACCACAAGTGTTCGCCGTTACGAACCCGAATGAGTTGGAGCGTTACACGCAGGCGGCCGCTCTCCCGCTGCACTCTGGCATCAAGAACAGCATCTACCTTAAGCTGCCTTCCAAGTTCCAGAGGATCCGCGTCAGAATTTGTGAAAGGCAAAACCGCGCTGGTGGGACGCACGGCAATTCCGCTCGAACCGCCAAGCCTGGTTATCAGAGCATCCGTTATACGTATGCGCAATTCCTCGTCTTCATTCCCGGCGGAAAATGATTTTACGGGCAGGATGCCTATCGAGTTTATGGCACCATCCGCAGCGGTTGCAGGAGCAGATCTATAATTCGAAACAAATATGAAGCCAGTCGCCAAAACCAAGGCGATCGCCGCAACGGAAAAAATAGAACGCCTTGAAAGATACGCCTGCCTTTTCTCCGCATGTTCACCCGCTCCCGATGGTTCGCGATCGTCAACAATTTCAATGAGCGTTTGTGTCGAAGTGTGCTTTTCTATGATCACTTCGCCGTTCGTGATCTCGCTCACCTCTCCGGTAAAGCGATAGCCCCGCCGGGGAACATTTTGAATGATCTCCTGATCTTCTCCAAAATCTTTGAATGTTTTCCTAAGCAGGTAGATGTGGCGGGACAGATTGCTTTCCTCGACGTACGAATCTTCCCAAACTGTATCGAGCAGTGTTTCCTTGGTTACAAGTTCGCCCCGGTTTTCGATCAGTACGCAAAGCAGTTCGAGCTCCTTCAGCGGCATGGATACCGGCAAGCCGTCATGCCAAAGCATTTTTTTCCGCACGTCAAGGCGAAACCTGCCGAATTCATGTAAATACTGCTTTTCTTCGTTCATTGTGGCCGCGCGAGAAAAATAGGAGAGAAATTGGAGCGAAAATTCAAGACTCCGGTTATAGCTCCAGATTACGGTGAGTGTAAAGCAAAACCATGACATTTGCCAAGAAAATTCTAATTACGACGGAAAGCCGCGAGATTTTCATAATCCGGAACGGCGGTACGGAAATATTCACGGATCATTGCTCCGGATGTGCGACGGACGTCGAGTTGCTGACATTAGAAGCGGCGGTTTTACTGTCCGGCATTGCGGTACGCGAAATAGTACGGCTCGCGGAAACCGGCGAGATTCATTTCCGGGAAACGGCGAGCGGTCACCTTTATGTTTGCCGCCGATCCCTATGTCGGGACGTACACACCGGCGTGGCGCGATAGACAAAACAATTTTACAGAATGGAGAGATCTATGTTCAGGAAGAAACTTTCTTTTACGCTCGTTTTATTATGTGTTCTCTGTATCGGCCTTTCCGCGAAAATGTTCGAGCCGCAGTTTTATGGCTTATTTTCGATATTGACAGGCGAGATTCGGGCATACGCTGCCAAAGACGAAGCGGAAGAATCTTCGATTCCAACTGCGTGTGTACCGCCGGATGCCAATTTGATTTCGTGGTATCGAGCCGAAGGAAACGCCAGCGACGAGCAAGGCGCGAACAACGGCACGCTCGGCAGCAGCGCGATCTTCACGGCTGGCAAAGTCGGGCAAGCGTTTCAAACTATTTCAGCCAACGGCAGCACCGTTTCGATTCCCGATTCCGCGTCGCTGGATTTTACTAATGCTTTCACTATCGAAATGTGGGTTTCGCCGACTCAAGCGGGAACTTCCGGCGGAACTTCGTTTTTCGCCTGTAAGGGTGACTGCGGCAGTTTCAGCAATCAATCTTACAGTCTTGTATTTTCAAACACTCAGCAAGTGTTTTTCCGGGTCGGCAATTCTTCGACGTTTGACTCGTTGGGAACCCCGACTATTTTGCCGCTCAACACTTTTTCGCACATCGCGGGAACTTACGACGGCAGCACGATGCGGATCTATGTCAACGGCGTTTTGGACAATTCAAAAACGACTACTACCGGAACTCTAGCCAATTCAAGCCAGCCGTTCATTATCGGCGGCTCGACGGGTTCGGGAAACGCGCTCGGAATTTATGACGAAACGTCTCTTTACAACCGCGCTCTGACGGACGCGGAAATCGCCGCGATTTTTAACGCGGGAAGCGACGGCAAATGCGATGAGGATTGTACGCCGCAGGCGCCTGACGGCATTTCCTGGTATAAGGGTGAAAATAACGGCAACGATTCGCTTGGCACGAACAACGGCACTTTTTCGGACGGCGTGACCTTCGCTCCCGGAAAAGTCGGGCAAAGTTTCGATTTCAGCAATCTCAACGGCGTGAACATCACAAACAACGCGGCGTTTAATCAACAAAACTTTACCGTCGAAACTTGGGTCACGGCGCAGCCCTACAGTTGCGACGGCTGTAGTCAGTTTATCGTCGCCAAATCCGGCACCAGCGGCACTTTCGGCTTTGAACTCGCCACCAACCGCGAGGGCATGGGAATTGTCAGCGGGGCTTTAAGATTCACGCTCAACGGCGGTGCGGTCGGTGCGGATATGTTTGACGATGTGAGAATTACCGACGGCAATTTTCATCACGTCGCCGCAAGCTATGACGGCACGACAATGAAAATTTATCTCGACGGCGTTCTCACCGCGCAACAGCCGATGGCCACGACGATCAACTTCGAAGAGGCCAGCCGTCTCGTCATCGGCAGCCGCCAACACCTAGGCTCAGTCAATCCGTATAACGGATTGATTGACGAACTCGGATTTTACAACCGCACTTTGTCGGATGCTGAAATCGCTTCAATATTCAACGCCGGAAGCTCGGGTAAATGCCCAACTTCGTCAACGTTAGTCGTGACCAATGCCAACGACACCGGCTCCGGTTCGCTTCGAGACGCGATTCTATCTTCAAACTCAACGGCGGGAACGCAAACAATCAGTTTCAATATTCCACAGAATGATTTCGGCGGCACAGGTTTTTTCAATATCGCGCCCCTCACGCCGCTGCCCGTGATGACGGATTCGGTAATTATAGACGGCACGACGCAGCCCGGGTTCAGCGGCTCACCGGTTGTGGAAATCGATGGCAGAAATTTGACCGCACTGACGAATCCGGTCGGTTTAGATATCCGCGGCGGAAACAGCACGGTCCGCGGATTGTCGGTCATAAATTTTCGAGGCCCTTCAAGCAGCTCTATCTTTCGCGGTATCGGTATTTCGCTTGAAGGAACAGGAAGCAATCTTTTTGGCGGGAATAAGCTTGAAGGCAATTTCATCGGTGTTCGGGCAAATGGTACGGGCGGCGGAAATTACTTCGGTGTAAATCTATCCTCCACGAACAATATCGTCGGAGGACCGGCTGAGAACCGTAATGCAATTTCAGGCAACACTTTCGGCGTTCTCGCTCTAACGCAGAACAACACGGTAGAAGGAAATTTCATCGGCACTAGTGCGAGCGGTACCACCGCGATCGGCAATCTTTTCGGAATCTCACTTCTGACGAATAACACGACTATCAGGAATAACGTCGTGTCCGGAAACTCTGCAATCGGGATACATCTGCCTACCGGAGCCACAAATAACAATTTAATCGAGAACAACCTTATCGGACTGGATGCGAGTGGAGTAAACCCGATCGCAAACGGAGCCGAGGGAATCTATATCGAAAGCAGCACGGCATCCGGCAATCGTCTGACAGCCAATCGGATATCAACCAATAATGCACTAGGCATAAAACTTGGAAATGGCAGAACCGGCAGCACCGGGTTGACCAATGACACGAAAGACCCTGACGATGGCACGAACGGCCGGCAAAATCATCCGCTGCTGACCTCGGTTGTTCCGTCGGGCGGCACAACTGTCAGCGGAACGCTGAATAGCACGCCTTCGCAAACTTTCAGGCTCGAATTTTTCTCTAATCCGACGTGCGATCCTTCAGGTTTTGGTGAAGGCGAACTTTTTATCGGATCGACGAATGTGAATACCGACGCGGGCGGCATCACCGGCTTTACGACAGTCTTGCCTGCAACGGTGGCTAGCGGGCGATTCGTAACGGCGACGGCGACGGACGCAAATGGCAATACTTCCGAATTTTCGCGGTGTCAGGTCGTAAGCGCGGTGCATTCGATCTCCGGCCGCGTTACAGATAACGGCGCATCTTTGGTAAATGCGGAAGTTCGGCTAACAAGCCCCGCAAATCCTGCTTTTAACCGTTCAACCACCACAAATAGAAGCGGTGATTATTCGTTTAACTTCATCCCGGCCGGCGGCGATTACAGAATTACAGTCGTCCGAGCTAATCGCACTTTCTCGCCCCCAAACCGCAACTATGTAAATCTCGCCGGGAATCAAATCAATCAAGATTTCACAACGGTTCCCTCACCTGCGAGGCGAATCAGCGGACGAATTATGTCAATTGCGCTGGTTCCGAATACGGCTTCTCGAATCGGTCAAGGCTTGGCGGCCGTAATGCCGCCCGCGCCGACCGGGCCTTTTGCAGTGAGAGGCGTAACGCTAACTTTAAGCGGTGCAGCGAACGCCACATTTACCAGCGACAACAACGGTAACTACCGTTTCGATAATCTTCAAGACGGGCAGAATTACACGATCACACCTTCAAAACCTAACTATGTTTTCACGCCGCCCTCAGTTTCGTTCGAGGTCGTCCGCGATCGAGTCATCGATTTTTCGGGCGAATCCCTCGGCCTCTCGACTCTGACGGGCAGAATTATTTACGAAACACGCGGAGATATAGAAGCGATGAACGCCAACGGGAGTGGTATTGTAACCCTCGCTACCGCTGGGCCAAGAACTGTTACTAATTCTTCGCCGAGGCTATCCTCTGACGGAAGCCGGGCTATCCTTGTGAGCCGAAAATCGAACGGCGTCCGAACCAGCATCGTCACGATGAATTCCGACGGCAGCAATCGTATTCCAATTTTGACGGACAACAATGGATTATTCGATCCATCCTGGTCGCGCGACGGCAGCAAAATCGCATTTAACAATTCTTCGAGACAATTGCTGACAATGAGCGCCGACGGAAGCAACATACAGCAAATCACTAGCGACTGCACCGAACCTGACTGGTCACCGGATGGCTTGAAGCTGGTTTGTGTCCGCACTCCCAATTTTAGATCGTTCAATCCGGCTTCGGCGATCATCACTATCGATGCGAACGGTTCGAACGAAACAACCTTCAGTAGTGTCACAGGCCGGAAAAACGCTCCGCGATGGTCGCCGGATGGCAGCCTGATCGCGTTTATCAATTATGCTTCTGATTCAAGAATACATTCGTTGATATTACTGAACGCGGACGGCTCTAATTCTGTATCGATACTTTCCGGTGGGAACAGCCTTTTTCAAACCTTAACGTGGTCGCCAGACGGTGCAAGGCTGGCCCTCATCAGAGAACGAGCTTTCGTAGCCAGAAACGTCGCATTTCCGCCTGCTTCCGAGAAACAGCTCGTAACACTTCAGGCCGATGGCCAGGCACTGCTCGTAATCGAAAGCGATTTCAAGGGAAACAGAATCGACTGGAAAAGCGCCAGCACCTTGCCGACTCCGGCAGGTACAAATGTCAATGTACAGGCTGGCAGCGTTTCACTGACATTTGCAGCTGTTAACGGTGAGAACGCCATCACTACGGTTACACCGATCCCGCCGGATTCTGCTGGAACAGTTCCGAGCGGATTTTCCTTTAACGGTATGGCATTTGAAATCAGCACAACGGCTAACTTCACACCGCCGGTAACTATTTGTTTGGTCGTGGCGAATCCGCCACGCCGCGGAATTCCCCATATCTTTCACAATGAAAATGGAACGATGGTAGATATCTTTACCACATACGATCGCATCACGGGAGTAGTTTGCGGAGAAACCGATTCATTCAGCCCTTTTGCGGTCGCTGAAGAGATCGACGTCAATTTCCCTTCAATCAGCGGACTTATACTCGATGAAAGCGGTAATCCCGTTAGCGGGGCGGACGTCAGTTTGACGGGCACGGACGACGAAGTGACACATACGGATTCGGAAGGGTTCTTTAGCTTCATTAATTTGACGGCTGGCGGGAATTATAATGTCCAACCACGCAAAGTCGGTTTTCTGTTCACGGAATACAATCAGGATCTCGTGAATGTGACTGGTGAGAACGCTGTAGTTTTCACCGGCCTGGTAAGCAATTTTGAGATTGGAGGGCAAGTCGTGAACGGAAACGGAGAAGCCGTAATGGGAGCAGTCGTCAGGCTGGACGGTGCGGAGCAATTGGAAACAATTACCGATGCCGCCGGAAATTATAGTTTTACGGAACTGCCGGCGGATGGGAATTATCTGGTAACAGCATCCAACGGTACAAATTCGTTCTCACCGCCAAACATTTTTATCGATGCTCTCACCACCAGCATCACGGGCGCAGATTTCGTCCAATTCGCACCGACGGCGGCTGAGGTCTCTGTCAGCGGTCGCGTATTAGCGGCGACGGGCCGTGGAATATCCAAAGTTCGCGTTTCAATCGGCGATTCGGATGGAAATTCGCGA
>JACMMN010000195.1 GCA_014379075.1 Pyrinomonadaceae bacterium
GGTCGGCGTCCGCTGGAGTTCGGCGATCTTGATCGATGTAAAACCGTCGCGCAGCTCGTCGTCGAAGATTATCCGCAGGTTGCTTTTTGCGTAAGCAAGCGGCTGCTCATTCGATCCGGTTGTCTCGTCTTTTACCAGCGAGCCTTCCTGCAAAAACCTGATGTTTCCATTTGATGCGGCAATGCCGCTTGCCTGAAAATTGGCTTCGCCGGCCTTCTTCGCCGGAATAGCGAGATGCACCCCGAGCTTTTCCGCCTCTACCCTGAAATGGTTTCCGACCGGACGCAGATCCGGTACAGCCTCTGCATCGGGAACATTTATCATCAGGCCGTCCGGCATCACGGCGCGGCAATTGTTGATCTGAAAATTACCGTTTGCTACCGCTTCGCTGTTTACTTCCAGGTTCAAAATGCCGTAATCGTACTGCATCAGCGACTGCACGCGGGAATTCAAAAGCTCCTCGTGATAGTTATCCGATTGCTGAAAGTGATGCGGCGTCAGGAGCATCCCCTCGTTCCAGACGATTTTGCGATATTTGCTCATATGCGGTTTTAGACGTAAATAGTAGAACGACTGGGGAAATTAGTAAACACCAAATTGCAAACTTTGAATTAAGGTCAATTTACCCCAGCCCTTTTCTTTCTGCGGCGCATTTTATCGGGATGCTTTTTCTTGATGCCGTCATCAGGAATGTCGGTCTTGGCCAGCAATCCAAAAAAATCTCCGGCCCACTGCTGTCCCACTTTCTCCGGAAATTCCTCCGGATGTTTTTCTGCGAAATCCAGGGCGCCGATCATTGTAATTGCTCCCAGATCGTCTGAATTTTCTGTCCGGGTGATCCGGCGCAGGGGCCGCGACGGTTTTATAAGCAGTTCGACGCGGTCTATGCTTCCCGGAACTATCTTCGAACAATTTTCCGCCGGGGAGGTTACGAGATATTCCCGGCATGCAAGCGGCCTGTTCTCATGGATCGAACACGATTCATTTTCCAGGAACGGGCAGGGAATCCCCTGATTGAAATATTCGACTGCAATGCTCACGAATTCGTGAACGACCTTATCCGACGGATTAGGATCTTTTTGATATTCGATCGAGCCAAGCCGGAGCCGTTCGAACCAGCCGATATTGGAAAAATGTTCGTTACCATCGCGGAACCGATTCTTGATCTCGGTACGGCGCGGTTCCGGCATAGATTCCACCAGTTCGGCGAGTTGATAGGCTTCGACCTCCGCAAGCGGAACGGGTTGACGGCAGCAAGCTCCGCAGCCGGCTTTGCAGGATATTTCCTTACCGGCGGCTTCGACGGCGTCAACGCTCAGTTTGACGAACGAATTCGCCATTTTCTGAAATACGGGCAGCATGCGCTGTGGTTTAACGGGTGTCGCCGGCACCGTCATCTCCATCTCGAGCGGTTTGCCCTGAATGTTAAGAACGATATTGCCTGTTATCCATTCGCCTTGCTGCTGCATAGTTTTTGTCCGTCAGTCTTACAAATTAAGAGCCTCTGCATTGACGCCGAAATCCTTCGGATTTTGCGTGATCGTACCCACCGCGAGAAAATTTAACGCGTTATTGAACTCGCCGGATGTTATCTTTCCGTTTTTTTCCAGAAACCAAATTGTGCGGATCGCCCGGGCACTCTCCGACGACTTGTTCGACAATTCCTGGAGCATATTGCGCAGCTTCATCGTTTCGCCAGCCGCTCCCTGATCGTACGCGGCGACCATCAAAAGGGAATCATCCGCAAACTCGCTGCCGATCTGCGTGCCGAGTTTGTCATATACCTCGGCGATGCTCGTTGCCGTCTGAACAACATCTCCACGCGAGTTCCCGAGTTTTGCGATCGCCGCGACCGCCAGAAATTGCGGCTTGAGATTCTTTGCCGCTGCTAGTGAGCGAATCTGCGCGGCATTCTTCCGCGCCGAATTGATATTGTCGGCCAAGGCGGATTTGCCGAGCTGTTTTACCTTCGCATCGATACGCCGCGCCTGTTCGCCGGTCAAAAATGCCTTCGGGTCATTCTGGGCGATCCTCCGCAAAAAGGCGGCTCCGTTCTGCTCGATCTTGCCGGTATCGGTCAAATTCTGTCCCGGCGTAGCTGTTTGAACGTTAACGTCCGCCCGGGTGTCGGGCGAGGTGCCGGAGTTGGCCGTGCTTCCGGAAACGACGGGAGTCGGCGATTTGACGGGCAAATCGCTATCAGAATTCTTTGGCGGCGGGTCCGTGTCGTCAGCGTCATTCGACGAATAAACGAAATCATCGTCGCCGGACGGATCGAGAGTTTTATTGTCGCGGCTGATTAAAAATATCATCCCGGCGATCAGCACCAACACGATTATCCCAAGAACCGGTGCGATTATAAAAAAACTCAACGGGATCGAACTTCCACTGCCCGGCGGCACGGCGGATTGAGGAGGCGCGATATTGGCCGCGGGCGAAGGCGGAACATCCGCATCGGGCATAGGCGGCGAATTATCCGCGGCCGCATCGGGGTCGATTATTTCAACTTTTATCTCGATGCCGCCGCCGAGATTCAAAACGTCACCGTCCTTCAAAACGGCCGTATCGGACAGATCAGCTCCGTTCAGCGTCGTGCCGTTGCTCGATCCGGGGTCGGAAACAACGAAGTCGCCGGCCTCCTTTTCGATCCGTAGATGCTCGCGCGAAAGACGGCTGTCGGTAATGGTAATACTGTTCTCGGAATGACGTCCGACAGTCCAGAGATCAGCATCGACGGCTACGCGCTTTTCACCGCCGTTTTCGTCTTTATATGTCAGCCACAGATCTTTCATTAATTTCGGATCGCAGATTCCAGATTCGAGGTAAAAGTTTCTTGATATGGAATATGCAATTAATTCGAGTAGGTCGACAGCGGCTGCAGCTTCAGCCCAAAATCCTGCGGGTTTTCCCCGATTATCGCCGCCGCGAAAAACTTCGGCACATACTTAAAATTCTCCGCCTGGAACTGCTTCGACAGCATTTCGCCGTTTGCGATCAGCGTCCAGAAATCCCTTGGCAAGCCCGAATTCGAGTCAAGCGCTTTAGTCAGATTCGAACTCAAGCCGCCCTCGCCGCTGTTGTAGCTGCCGATCGCCAGCGGAACACTCGCGGGGCCGGTGCCGTAACGCCCGGTCAGGGCTTTCATATACGAAGCTGCGGCCTTTGCCGACGGTTCGGGCTTGCAGCGGTCGTCCGGGCTCGAGGGGCTTGCTCCTTTTATCACGCCTTCGCTCGGCGTGAAATGAAGTTTCGCCGTCGAGAACGTGAACTGAAACATCCCAAGCGGGCCGGTTGGGCTTTGCAGGCAAACGCAGTGTTCTGATTCGATCATTGCCAGGTAAAGACCGATACGTGGATCGGTAGCCTTTTCATTAAAAGCACGGACGATAAACGGTGCATTCTTGCTTGCCCGTTCGTACGTGACCTGCAAATTATCGCCGAACCTGCATCCGCCGAGCGGTTTTACACCGATTCGTTTTGCATAGGCGTCGGCAAAGCCTTTGATCTTATCAAGCGCGGCCGCCGGAATTTCCTGGCTGCTTTGATTGCCTATGACCTGTGCAACCCGCAACGAGCGTTCGCCGAGATATTGTCGGCGTTCGTTGTCCGACAGGTCGAGATAAGTTTTGCCGCTTGGAATCTGAAACACGGGTTTTGCATTGCCCGGCTCGGTCGATTCGACGATGACTGAATTGTCGGCGGTCGTTCCAGTTTGTTTCGTGCTTTCGGTTTTCGGCGTCGGGGATGATTTGGTATTCTTCACCGGCTCGTCATCCGGCGTGCCGCCTTCATCGTCGATTTGAACGACTTCGGTTTTCCCGCCTGCCAAAACCTTGTAGCCGATAAACACGGCGGATATGCTTACGACCAAAATCGCGCAAGCGATAAGGGCGATCGGCACGATACTCATCGGAGCCGCGGCCGAACTCGAGACAAGCGTCGAATCAGCGGCGGCGGCATGCATGGCCGGTGGAGCAACCGCTTCGAATTTATCTGACATCCGCACCGTCAGGTACGTGTTGTGGCCGATCTTCACCACATCGCCGTTTCGCAAAGGAGTTCCGCCCGGAGCCGCTTTTTGCCCGTTGACAAAGGTCCCGTTCGAAGAATTTTCATCGACAACCCAGACGCTCTCGCCGTCGCGGTAAATAGTCGCGTGCAGCCGCGATAGTCCATTGTCGGCAAACCGGTGATCGGCTTCGCTCCCCCGCCCGAACGATGTCCTTTCGCCGTCGATGCGAATCTCCTGGGAGCCCTCAGGCGTTGGAAATGTAAGTGTGATCTCAAGCATTGAAAATAAGTAAAAAGTTAAAGTGGAAATCAAAACATTTTTACTTTACCTTTTCACTTTTTACTTAATTTTACATCGCAAGCCGGTACAATTCCGAGATCGGCCTGTCCTTTTTCAGCCCGAACTTCTGCGGATTTTCGGCGACGATGCCCGCCGCGAAAAATCGAACCAACTGCTCGCGCTCCGGCGCCGTTTTTATCGAATTCCAGACGTCTGACCTGTTCGCCGGCAGGCTCGCTTTCCAAACGCCCGCGTCCTGCGGTGCCTTGCCGAAGGCGGCGGCGCTGTAAATTACATCACCGTCGAAGACGCCGAAAACTATCGCCTTCATATAAAGAGCGGACGCCTTTGCCGCACAATTTTGCGACGGATCGGACAGCGTTTCTGTTCCGCAAGGTCCGCTGTAGGCATTCGCACTTACAAATGCGGTCGACATTTTCCATAATCCCTCGTCGCTGCCCGATTTGTCCGCATTGAACTTGCTGCGGCTCATCGCCAGCACATAACCGAGCGGGGCACTCAGATTTTGTTCGCGGACGTAAGCGATATTTATCGCATCGCGGTATTTCGAAGCCCGTTCGAAATATCCTTCCTGGGCGTATTCAGCGGTCTTTTTCTGTACTTCCTGCAAAAACTGCTTGTTGGAAACGTTATACGCAAAATTTCCCGTTCCGGACATTTGTTTGACGAGCCGCTTGGACATTTCCTGCACCTCGATCAGCGAAATTTCTTTTCCTTTCGGGCCAGGCGGCTCCTGTTTGTTGCCCTGCGCGATCTCAGGTGTCGGATCGGGTTTTTTGACCTCGCGTGTTTCAAACACAAGCATTACCGGAGCGACCGGCGGCAGCGTATTGCCGACTTCATCTATTAATGTGATGGCCAGATTGTGATCGAATCCGTCGGAGAGGTCCGGGAATTCCTTCGGATCGATGGTCGCCGTAAAGGGACTTTCGCTCGTTGACGCGAATTCAACGCCGTCAACCGTGAAAATCGCCTTTGAGACGCATCCAGAATCCGTCGCGTCCACTTCGATCTCGGTCGCGGCGGTGATCGTATCTCCTGCTTCGGGTTTTGTTATCTTCGCCGTGGCATTGCACGACGAACCGCTCGAATAATAAACCGCTCCCGCAACCACGACAAAAACGACCGCTAGCAGGCACGCACCGCCAGCGGCCATCAACATCGTGTTCGATCCGCCGGAAACCGGCGCCTGCGGGGCCGCATATGCGATATGGGATGCCGCGGTCGACAGCGGCGACATATCCATCTCCACCGAACTGCCGGGTGCGGCTCCGGCTGGAACTTCGGTTTCCGCAATCTTTTTATCCGTTTCGAAAGTTATCTGGCTCGACCCGCCGAGAACTATCACATCGCCGCTCTTGAGATAGGATTCGCCAACGAGCTTTTGCCCGTTTAGCGTCGTGCCGTTGCTGCTGTTCAGATCGATAAGGCAGTATTCCACCCCCCGCATCTCGATCTCGGCGTGGCATCGCGAGACATTCGAATCCTCCGGGAACGACACTGCATTGTCCGTGGTACGGCCAAGCGTCGTGACACCTGCCCCCAAAACAATCTCACCGCCGTCAAATTTTAATCTTACCTCTGGCATATACGTAACGCCGACCGCCAGCGGAAAACTGGCGTTACCTTTGACGCGGCCGCAGCTAACATTTTGCAATCAAAAATTGTTGACCTCTCCGGGTACGGCGATGAAATATAGATAGACGAAGGCCAGGAAAACGGCTAAGAGTGCCAGCATTCCTAGGAGGCCCAAAACGATCAACGCCGTACGCAGTCCGCTGGATTTCGCGGCAGCCGGGGCAGCCGGCGCCGGAAGCAGTTCGTCGCTCGTAAACTGGTCTGACAGATGCGGTTGCGGTTCGATCAGTGCAGCTGGCGGCGGCTCTGTCCCGGAAACTTCCGGAGCCGCAAAAACGGCCGGCGGCGGGGTCGTATCGGCAGTCGGAGTGTCGTCGGTTTCCAGGATCTGTTCGGCGGCGATTGCTTCTGCGGCTGGCTGCTCAGGAATGTCTTGCGGAGCAGGGGGCGGTATTGCCGGAATATCGAGAACATCCCCTTCCTTAGAAACAGCCGCGGCGTCTTCGATCTGCTTCAAATAACCCTGCGGCAGATAACCGCTGGTTTGTTGAAATACGGGATCGGGCATTGACCACTGGGCCGGAGCTGCCGGCATCGGAGGAGTTGTGTGCTCCTCGCCGGATTCGGTCCTGGGTACCGTTTTTTCCTTGCTAAGTTCTTCTTCACTCATAGCATTTCCACTCCTTATTAAAATTTTGAAAGTATCCTAAGTTTTGAGTTCCGTTTCGGCGGCTGATCGCCAACGAAGAAGCCTCCGACGCAGAAACTTCAAAACTTTAATCATTTCTGAAGATCGAGTACGTCCGAGCGGGTAATAATGCCCGTGATCCGCTTGAAGTCTTCGATCAGCACCGCCGGAGATTTCTGCAGTTTCAGTTTTATCTCCGCAAAGTTCGTATCCACCTCTAAAACAGGGAAGCTTTCGTCCATCACATCACCGACCGTCGAATTCAGCAGGTCGCGATTTTCGATGAGTTTCGCAAGGATCCGGCTTTCCCGCAGGCTTCCGACCGAGCGGTTGTCTTCCAGAACCGGTATCTGTGTTATACCGCCTTCATTCATCTTTGCGATCGCTGCACTCACCAATTCATCCGGTGTTACAAAAATAAGCTCGGCCGGCGAGCCCGAATTTTTTGTTTCTGCGATCAAGCCGGCGGTGATCCGCTGCGGTTCGAGCAGGAGTTTTTCCTTCATCCACTCGTCCGAATGGAATTTGCTCAAATAATGCTCGCCCGTGTCGCATACAATGAATACAACCAGACCGCTTTCGTCGAGGTCTTTTGCGATTTTCAGAGCTGCCGCGAAGATAGTTCCGGTCGATCCCCCGCAAAAGATACCCTCACGACGCGACAACTGCCGGGCGTAATCGAACGAATCGCGGTCTGTAATATTGATTATTTCGTCTATAATACTCAGATCCGCGTTCCCGACCGGCAGGTTCTGGCCGATGCCCTCGACAAGATACGGCGTCGCTTCGGGCACATGGCCTGATTCTTTGTAGGTCTTAAAGATCGAGCCGTACGGATCGGCGCCGATTATCTTTATGCTCGGGTTTTTCTCTTTGAGATAACGCGATGTGCCGCTGATGGTGCCGCCGGTGCCGATGCTGGAAACAAAATGCGTGATCTTGCCCTCGGTGTCGTTCCATATTTCCGGCCCGGTCGTCCGGTAGTGGGCAGCCGGATTTTGCGGATGATTGTACTGGTCGGGATAGAAGGAATTCGGCGTTTCCTCGGAAATGCGCTTGGCCGTCGCGACGTAATGATCGGGCGTGCCGGGTTTCGCCGCCGCCGGGCAGATAACGATGTCCGCTCCCAAGCCCTTTAGATACCGCACCTTTTCCACCGAAGCCTTTTCCGTCAAAACAAATATGCACCGGTAGCCGCGAACCGCCGCGACGAGAGCCAGCCCGATCCCGGTATTTCCCGAAGTCGCCTCGATGATCGTTCCGCCCTTTTTCAAAACTCCTTCCTTCTCGGCCCAGTCGATCATTGAGATCCCGATCCGGTCTTTCACGGAATAGCCCGGATTCAGGCTCTCCATCTTCGCAAAAACCTGCGCCTTTATTTTGTGCTGTTTGGTGATGTGATTGATCCTCACCAGCGGCGTGTTTCCTATCAGTCCCAGTATGTCGTTGTAAGATTTCATTTTTAAATACGTATTATTACAGAAAGCCAAGCCTATGACTTGATAATATTAAACCTAAGTTAAATTATCGGCAAAATTGAAACGCGACAAATGTAAGTTTTGTTGGAGAGCGTGCAGCGACAACGCAAGCGGTGTTGGCAGACAGGATGCCAGGGCTCCATTAAAAACACCGGAGCCTAACCGTTTTTCAAAATTTCCCGCCGCTTCGCCAAAAGCGGGGCGGGGTTGTTGGTAATAATTGCGTTGAGGCCTAATTTCATCCCGCGTCGTACCCATCGGGGATTATCCGCTGTCCAGATCGTTACCGGCAAATTGCGTTGGGCAGCTTTTTTCATCAATTTTTGCGTAGCTAGCGAGAAGTGGATGGAGATCTCGTCGGCACCGAATTCGTCGGCGATCTTTACCAGGTGCTTTTCCTTGCGGAGGATCGTCATTATTTTCGGGGCGAAAAGTG
The DNA here is from genome assembly GCA_014379075.1 of Pyrinomonadaceae bacterium. Lineage (GTDB taxonomy): Bacteria > Acidobacteriota > Blastocatellia > Pyrinomonadales > Pyrinomonadaceae > OLB17. The sequence goes on from JACMMN010000195.1 coordinate 8,493, forward strand.
CGGCCGTTCGCACAGCCGGGCAGAGCATTCGGACGCGCGGGATGACGGCCAGTTTAAAGCTTTTGACGATGATCCGGCCAAGCAGGTTGGAGTTTTCGACCGCCCGGCAGACCGCTTTTGTAAGCTGAGCCACTTCCGAATCCCGGCATTTTAATTCGATATAGATGAGGCCCTTGAAATCTTTGAGAAACGCAAGCGTGTTCTCCAGGCTGACGACGCGCTCTTTGGCAAAAGCCGGGTCGGCGGATTTTCCGCTGACCTCGCTGAACCACGAACCGATGTCGAATTCGCGCAGTTCGTCCGAGTCGAAGTCGGACACGCGGCCTTCTCTCCGGGCTGTGCGCTGCAAGGTCGCGTCGTGAAATACGACCGCCACGGCGTCCTTTGCCAGCCGGACGTCGAACTCGATCCCTTCTGCACCGTCGTCAATCGCCCGGCCGAACGCGGCCAAAGTATTCTCGGGTGCCAGCAGGCTCGCCCCGCGGTGAGCGATGATAAGGGGTTTTGCGGTCACTACGGCTGTTTTTTCTCTAACAAGAAAATCGTTTTTGACCATCCGATCGGCTCCGTGACGGGAAACTCGTGATTCCCGACGATATTAAAGTACCGTTGTGAAATCTTTCTTACATTTTTAACGGGGTGAATTTTAAATTTGTACAAAAGTTCGAGCACCGAACCGACAAACGACGGTTTGACCGGTATAAAAACAAGCCTGCCGCCGGTTTTTAGAACACGTGACATCTCCCGTAAACCGTCGTCGAGCGGCACATATTCGAGTACGCCGCAGGTAAGGACCAGATCGAACGCATTATCCGCGAAGGGAAGTTCGAGCACATTGCCCTGCACCGGAGAAACATTCGCGGCGTCGATCTGCTTTTCCTTTCGAAATTGCTCGGAGGAGATCTTTAAGAGATTAAATGAAAGGTCGAAGGTAATCGTTTTTTTAGGCCGGAACCCGGCGTCCTGAAACCCAAGTGTCACGATCCCGCTGCCGCTTCCTGCATCAAGAACGAGAGAATTTTCGTCGATCTCCAGTTCCAGCGACCGCAGATATTTCGCAACCGATGCCCGATAGCCGTTTAGTTTTAAGGCAAGGGTATGAACGTCCGCGATCCGGTCGTAAAAGCTCTGCGTTTTAGTTTTTGCGGCCGCGGTTTTTTTCAATGCGATCTATTCTATTAAGTTCATGCTTCAGCGTGTCTTTGATCCCGCAAAGAAGCGTGAACTCAGACGTTATTTCTCAGCCAAAAGCTTTAATACCATTTCCCTCATTTCTTCTAGGCGGCTCGCGTTTGTTCCGCTTTCGATATAACGAATTTTCCCCGTCCGGTCTATCAGAACGGCGGTCGGCAAGCCGGTCGCTCCGTATGCATTTTGCGTGAATTGATCCTTCGCCACAAGAAAATCATATGGAAGGCGCTGTGCTCTTTTAAAACGCTGCAAAGCCGCGATCTCGCTCGCATTATCCACCGGAAAACCTTCTGCCTGGCCGTAATATCTTGTCATTCCCAGTATTACAAGGCCATAGCGCGTGTAATCCTGATGCCACTCGGTCAGCGACGGAAAGGCGTCGAAACACGGCCCGCACCACGTCGCCCAAAAATCGAGCAGAACTACTTTCCCCCGCATTCCGGCCAGTGTCTGTGGTTCGCCAGGAAACCATTTGTCGATATTTGCGAGCTCCGGTGCGGCCTCGCCGAGCAGTTTATAATGCTTCTCGCGCTTCTTTAAACGCTGGATCACGTCCTTTTCCTGGCCCTTTACCGCGAAATCCTGCGCGGTTTGCACCAATGCCGCTTCATAGCTTTGCAGAGCGAGCGGCTTGCGGTTCGTTTCGATCTGATAAGTGATCAGCTTGTCGGCTGCATAAAAATAAAAACTCGTGTTTCCGATCGACACAGCAGTCTGCCGCATATCTATGAGGGCGGAGTCGGCTTCCTTAATGTCGCCGGTCGCCTTGTAAGATTCGAAAACAAGCATTCCGGCGTCGAGCAGTTCGTCGAGTCCTTTCGCTCGTGAAGCGGGATCGAGCGCGATTGCCTTTGCGGCCTTATAAGCTTCCTTTGCATGAGGCCCGGCACCCGTAAAATTCTTCTGCTGGAGATAAGCCTTTGCGATCTCGCCCTCCATCCTCGAACGCTCGCTCATTTTCGCCGGCCCGGCCTTTAAATATTCTCCGAGAATTCTGACCGCCTCGTCAAAA
>JACMMN010000196.1 GCA_014379075.1 Pyrinomonadaceae bacterium
GACAGATGTTAAATGTTTGAAACAACAAAGTCTAATTCTTTCATTTCACAGGCGAAAATGTTAAAATCACAAATTGCTCCGCAACTAATGTGCGGTGCTGTGCGTCTAAAATTTACGGCGAGCAACATTAGCTGAAGGATATTTTACGCGTTTTTATATATTTTATGTTTGAGCAGTCATTATACAATCAGCCCGTACCCGAACAGCATCAGCAGCAGGAAGGCGATCTGTTCGCAAATTACGAGATCAGGAACTGGAATTATTCGAAACGGATCTACCAGATCCTGGCTGTCTCGGCGGTAATAAATATCTTCGGCATCGCGTTTCTGGCTCAGACGGAAGTCCTGACGGCCCGTGGCTGTGACAGCCCGTTCGTCGGACGCGTCTGTCAGGTATTGGATACCGTCTATGTCGGCAGCCTTCTTCTGGGAACTGACCGCGATTACGTCGATGCCGTCTCTGACAAGGTCGATCAGGGCGACGCCGAGATCCCATACATCGATGTCAGCGGCGAAACCGCGCCGCTCAGCTACCCGGAAGGCTATTTCCAGATCGCCAATCCCGAACAGTTTGCCCTGCTCCAGCAGCAGGCCGCCGATCCAATGGCCGGTTTTTCGAACACCACGGGCGGATTTACGCCGAATCCCACTATCGGCAACGACATAATTGGCACGACCCCGGTCGTTCCGAAACCGAACCCGAGTCAGGACAACGGCCCGGATTCACTGTTCTCGGTGGCGGGCGACACGTCCAAGACGCCCAAAGGATCGAGAAAAGGCAATCGGCGTTTCGGCAATACGAATAAACAGGCCGAGGACAACACGAATACGGACAACAATGTCGCCAAGACAGACCCGACGCCGGAAGAAACGCCTAATGCCACGACCACAGACCCGGCAACCGGCTACGAACTCAACAAGCGTCCGTTCAAGGACCTCGGCAATTACGTGAACGACCTGCTCGCGAAGAAGCAGGTAAATCTTGATGCCCCATTCGCTCTTCGGGCTAAGGGAAAACTTAAAAAGGACGGCAAACTCGACCCGAAAACGTTTACCTTTGACGAAGTTACGACCGCTGACGCAAAAATGGCGGACGTTGTAAAGGAATCCATCGAAGCTATAAACGACAGCGGTTATTTGCAGTATCTTGAGGCGTTATCGGGAAAAGACTTTCAGTTGGAGATCAAACAGGACGACACCACGATCAATGCGGTCGTCCAGTCCGAACTTGAAAGCGATACCCGCGCGAAATCGCTCAAAAGCTCTCTCGACCTGATGATAGGCGTTGCGAAGATGCGTAAACAGGGAGCCTTGGCCGACCAGAACGACAAGGACGATCTGCTGCTGCTCGAAGGAGCAAAGATCGAAACCGTCGGCAAACGGCTGGTCATTACATTCAATGTCCCAAAAGCCGTCGCACAGGGAATGATCCAGCGTAAATTGCAGGAACAGGCCGCAGACCTCAAAAAAGAAAACGGCACCGCTCAGATGAAACCGAACGACAACACTGCGAAGAAATAGTTTTCGATGACGAATCGTAAAAACAACAACTCGATGATCTTCCTCGCGACACTCGGCGTGTATTTCGGCCTCGTCCTCGTCGGCGGCGCCGCTCCGCAGGTCTACGCACACGGTGCGATGACGCGGAATTTTGAGTTGAAGGATGAGATCGAGGTCAAGGATGATCTCGATACGAAACCCGACGACGAAAGATCGCCGGTTACTGCGTCGGTTCAAATTTACCTCGAGGATGTTGAATACTTTCTCACCAGCCTGGGCCGACTGAAAAGTAAGGGCCAGTTCGATCCGAATGCCGATACATTTAACGTCGTTCAGAACACCATGCTGCCGTGTCTCGACAGCAATCTGGCCGGACGTTTTACTCCTATCCGCTTTGACAGCACCAGCGAATCTTCACGTCCCGCACTGGAATTATTCACCCGCGGAATGGTCTACGGGTATTCGCTCGGTGACTGCATAGGAAACGGTGAATTCCACGTTTCGGCGGTAGATTCGCGGTTCAATTTCCATCTCGACCGCGAGGCTTTTTCCGTAAATGTCGCGGTTAAAAAACAATCGCCGCAAATTGCTCTAAACCTCCTGCGAGAGATGGAGAGCACGCTGAAACTTTATTCCGGGCGCGGGAATAGTAAGCTTCTTCAGCGGATCATCGAAAACACATCCTTTAAGGCCGAAAACGATCAGGTTTTCATCGTCACCCGCCTGCCCCGTGCCGGACTAGATTCGCTGCTTGCCAAAGACGCTAAGTAGCGGCGAGCTGGGATCGATCATTTTCAATCCTTCCAAATTCAATCGCCATAATTAATAGGTATTTACCGTTCAGAGTTGCGTAACTATACGCAGTCGGGCAATCATAATTGTTTGCCTTGAGTTGTTTGAAAGAATAATCGGATCGTTTCGCTCGGCGGCTTTGCCCATCTATTTGCGGAAAAGCTATGCTTTTCCGCTGGGTTTTGAGATTATCTTGCGGCTATGCCGCCGTTACGTTCGCAAAAAAGCGGCGGCATAGCCGCGAATGTCTCATGCGAACTTCGGAAAAGCATAGCTTTTTCCGCAAATAGATGGGCAAAGCCCAAGAACGGGAATCTGAAACACTGATTATTTTTCAAATTCATACTGCAGCTCTCGACAATTTTTATAAGAGGAATATATGGCTGTAAACAGTTTTGCGGATAAAATAATTAAAAAGGTCTTCGGCAGCAGCAGCGACGTTTTTTTGAAAAGCGTCAAGCCGGCCGTCATTCAAATAAACGAGCTCGAAGCATCGATAGAAAAACTCTCCGATGACGAATTAAAGGCCCAGACGCCGAAATTCAAGGAACGCATCGCAAAGGCTCTAGACGGGATCGACGATAAAACCGAACGCCGGAAGGCCGAGCAGGCGATCCTGCACGAAATTCTGCCGGAAGCCTTCGCCACCGTTCGCGAGGCCTCGAAACGCGTCACCGGAATGCGTCATTTCGATGTCCAGATGATCGGCGGCATCGGCCTGCACCAGGGCCGCATCGCCGAGATGCGTACCGGTGAAGGTAAAACACTCGTCGCGACCTTGCCGTCATATCTGAACGGCCTGACCGGACGCGGCGTTCACGTCGTAACCGTGAACGATTACCTTGCCTCGCGCGACGCGGAATGGATGGGAAAGATCCACCAGTTCCTCGGCCTGACCGTCGGCTGTATCCAGAACGACATGGACGATGTCGA
>JACMMN010000197.1 GCA_014379075.1 Pyrinomonadaceae bacterium
CAGTAATTCTCTGATCACGGTTCCGGTGATGTTTCAGTTTGGGATCGACGAGAAGGTCGCGGTTGCCACTAATATGTTCGGGCTTACGTTTATGGCCATCGGGGCGACTATTCCATTTGTCCGCCAGCGGAAGATCGATTATCGCAGGCTTTCTCCGCTTGTGCTGCTGACATTGGTAAGCTCCGCGATCGGGGCCGCTCTTGTCGGACTGATCACCAATCAGGGCATCAAGCTAATGGTTTCGATCGCGATGATCCTCGTCGCGGTCTTTACTTTGATAAAACGCGATTCGGGCGTTGAGCCAACGGGAGTCGTTTCACGTAATGCCGTGCTGTTGACGTGGCTTCTAACTTTCCTGCTTGGAATTTACGGCGGCCTCTACAGCGGCGGTTATGTGACGATCCTGACGGCGGTACTCGTTGCGTTTTTCGGGATGACGTTTTCGGAGTCGGTTGCCGCGACCAAGTTTATCAATGTCTTTTCGTCGTCGATCGCGACCGTCGTATTCATGCGGCAGGGCCTGGTGGATTACAAACTCGGGATAATTCTTGCGGTGGCTATGTTCATCGGCGCCTTTGCCGGAGCGCATTACGCTACCAAATTGAACGATATATGGATAAAACGGATCTTTTTGTCGACGGTCTTTCTGTTGGCAATTAAAACTTTATTTGATTTTATCCGGACATGACAGCCGCAAGCTTAAAGTTCCGCCTTTAGGCGGCGTCTTCGGTTATCAAGAAGCCGCCTGAAGGCGGAAACTCCAAAGGGACGGACTAATTCTCAAATTCTTCGGGCTTGTTTGCCGGAGGTTTCGCGGGTGCCGCCGGACTCGGAGCAACTCTCGCGGGAGTGCCCTTCAGATCGGGTGCCGGTTTTGTAACGGCTGGAGTGGCCGAGGTATTGGCATTCGCCGGCGCAGTTTTTGGCGTCGGCGTAGGTTTCACGGCGGTATGCGTATTGACGGGAACCGGCACGAGAACCACGCCGTCCGGCGGCATGAACGGGCTGCCAGTGTTCGGGTCGATCATGTAAACCGGTCCCCCGGGCGGTACATAGCCTGGCAACGGCGCTCCCGGCGGCGGCATTCCGCCGTTTCCCCAGGGATTATAATTGTCGCCGCCCGGCAGTGTTCCCGGCGGCTGGGCCATATTCGAATTGCCCATCGTCTCCGTCATCATTCCCGGCATTGCAGCCAGATTCTGTTCTTCCACGCCGGTCGCTGGATTTATAGGCTGCACCGGCTGTCCGTTCGCATCCGGCTGAAGCTGTGTCACCGGATTGGTTTGTTTGACCGATGTCGCGTAGATCAGAGCAACGGCCAGCAACGAAATACCGGCCAACAGTATAAACGCAGTTTTCCAAATGTTATTCCCGGCTGGTGCAGCGGACGGATTCGCGAGGCTATATGAAAGGCCATCAAGTTCGTTCGCAAATTCCTGTGCGGTCTGATACCGGAGATCCGGATCTTTAGCGAGAGCTTTAAATACTACCGGTTCGATCGCGGTCGGCAGGTCTTTTCGAAACGGAGCGATCGGCGGCGGAGGTTCTTCCGTGTGCTTGAGCATCACATCTGTCGGCGTTTCGCCATTGAACGGCGTTGCTCCGGCCAGCATTTGATAAAGAATCACGCCGAGGCTGTAGATGTCCGTCCGTTCGTTCGCCGTTGCGAAACCGGAAAATTGCTCTGGTGCCGTGTACGCGATACCGTTATTCGATACGGCGTCCTTATAATTTTCAATGGAACTAAAGTCAAAAACCTTTACCACATTAGCTCCACCGGAATCCGAAGCGATCAAGACCTTTTCCGGGTTCAGTTTTCCATGAACGACGTTTTTTTCACTTGCTGCAGCTAACGCCGAGGCTATTTGCTTCGAAATATCGACCGCCCGTTCAGGGGAGATCTGGGAGTTATGGCCGATGAAATTCGACAGCGGCTCGCCTTCGAATCCTTCGAATACGATATAAACCGAGCCGTCGGCATTGGCGGCAAAATCGCCGACGGCAAGAATATTCGGGTGCGATATGAGAACGGCGTTCCGGGCCTCGGCCGAAAACGTTTTGCGGATGGTGTCGTCGACGGCCAGCGAAGGCGGAAGTATCTTGAGCGTCACCGGCTTATCCATAAAAAGGTGCCAGCCGCGATACATGTCGCCCAGATCACCCTTGCGAAGCAGCGAATCGACGCGGTATTTGTCCGCTATTACTTTTCCTGTAAATTCATCAGTCATTTATTGTTAGAACGCTGTACGTTTGCGCAGGTTGCAAATAAATCGCGTTCAATGCAAATACTTTTACCACACAGCCGGTGCCAAATAAAATGCGGACGGGATTCTCGCAAATCCCGTCCGCATTTTTTGTATGTCGGCGAGATGCCGGTGTAACGATTAAAGCTTAACGAAGACGATAAGCAGAGCGAACAGCACGAGTGACTCGATAAGAGCCAACGCGATGATCATAAGCGTCTGCACCGTTCCGGCTGCTCCGGGATTACGGGCAGCACCTTCAGCGGCACGCGAACCTACAAGTCCCTGTCCGATACCGGCCAAACCTGCGGCCAATCCAAAACCGATGCCGCCGCCGATCGCTTTAGCAGCAAGAACCGACGATTCGTTGTCCGCCGCACCCTGCGCCATTGCCGGAATCGCCATTAAAGCCAACGCCAGTGTTGCAAAAAATACATATCTTAATTTACTCATTATTTATCTCCTGTTCTATTTTAAATTTACGAAAATCTCAGGAGAATCGTTCCTCAAACTTGCGTCGTCTGGGTATTATTTCGCCTCGCTTCCGGTCTGCGCTTGATTTCTACTCCGTGGAGTCAAGGCTCCTGTCGCGTGCGGGCATATCTGCTATAAAATGCAAGTTTTCAAATCGATCCGCCTGAATACCAAAACTCAAACTTATGCATGAACCGCCGCCGGTTCAATGTGCCCGTCCGTGTGATCTTCCTCGCCATGATGCTCGTGCGGCGGATGCGAAACTTCGCTGATGTAGATCATCGAAAGCAGCGTGAAAACCAGCGTTTGCACTAGTGCAACGAATACCGCCAACCCTGTCAGCAAAAGCGGGATGCCGATCTGCGTGAACGGCGGATACAGGCCGGTGATCTCCATGAAGATCTTCTCATCCGCGAACATATTCGCGAAAAGCCTTACGCCTAGCGTAAAAGGCCGGATCATGTTGCTGATAAGCTCGACCGAGAAGATAAGCGGCGTGATAATGATCGTCATTATCAGCGGCAGGCGAGGGCCGGTAAGATGGCCGAGATGCTTGACGATACCGTTCTCGCTGATGCCGACGTAGTTGTAATAAATAAAGGACGAGATCGCGAGTGCGAATGTTACGTTGACCGATGCGGTCGGTGCCATGAACAGCGGAAAAAGCCCCATCAGGTTCGAGATCAAAACCAGTACGGCGAACGTCGCGACAACCGGAAAATACTTAAATCCATGTTCGCCGATCACCCGCACGACCAGATCTTTTATTGCCAGAAAACCGGCTTCGAGCGTCAATTGGCCCTGTTTCGGATCATCTTCCGAAAGTTTGCCCTTGAAAATGCGTATCAGAATGACCGTCAATATACATGCGATCACGAACATGATCGTGTACCACGGGATCGCGTTCTCCGCCGTATACTCGCCGCCGAAGACCTTCTCAGGCGTCGTGTCGAAGTTCGAAAAAAATTTCGTCCACAATACATGGGTGGTCTTCATCTGAATCGCATGAACCGGCCCACCCAGATAATGGTTGATGAATTCGACTATGAGCGGAGTGTGGTGCCCGCCTTCTGCTGCCAATAAAAACATTCTTAAATTTCCTTGCTGCTAAATACGCCCGTGAATATCCTGAAAAAACCTTCGATAACTACCGCGAATCCGAACCCGGCCATTCCGAGTATCAGCCCGACTATCGAAACCGCGTCGGTCGCATAAAAGATCGCGATAATACAGCCCAAAACCAGATACCGCGTGAAATACTTCAAAGCAAGCAGTCGCGGCTTTTCGCCGTTCGCGGCAGCGTTGTCAAAAACTTTTTTGAGCGAAACCTTCAGCCAGTAATAATTTACAAAAGCCAAGATGCCGCCGATCAAAACCCCAATACCAAATTTCGCCGAAACAAACACAAAACCGGCGATACTTCCAAGCACAGCTAAAACCGCCATGATAACCAGGATCCGCCCGTGCGAGATCGGCATAATAGGTTGTTGCTGCTCCGCGACTACAGGTTCTAGATCATCGCTCATTGCGAATCTTAAATTTTACAAAGGAAACGCGGAAATTTCAAAGCCGGAATAGGTTTTTCGTGATGCAGAAGCCCGCACGTTAGTAAGGGCGAAGAGGGAATAGCCGCAAGAAGGCACAAAAGGCGAAAAAGATTTTAGTGCTTGTTGCTCCTTTTTGCGGCTAATTTACCGCAGATTAGTTCTTGAAGATCTGCGAAGACAGCCGGAAGAGCTGGACGAAACCGATGAGCGATCCCACGACTATTCCGCCGACGATGCCCCACGGCGAGCTTCCCAACAGAAGGTCCGCGCCCCAACCGAGAATAAGCATAAAAACGACCGAAGCGAAAAATGCTATGCCTGCCGACCACGCGAGCCCGCTCCGGCGTGTTGTTTCGGCGAATGTTTCCGGCTCGGCTGTTGATATTACAAAGGGCTGTTTCTCCGCAGATTCGGCTTCTGCTTCAGGATCTGAATCGAATAAACCAAGACTGCCCGTACCGAAAGGCTGATCGTTCCCTGGATCGCGAACAGCATCGTCATGGTCGCCGAGAAAATTTTTGATCATGATCTTCCCTTAAGAAATCGGAACCGCATTCAGCAAAACGAAAAGTTTATCCTGAATTTCCGGATTTGTAACAAGTTTGTTGTGATTCTCGCACTGATAGAGCTCAGACGAGATCGGCAAGATCATCTTTCGCAGATCGGGAATCCAGCTTTCGCCCGAGAGCGACCGTTTTGTAACGACGCCGTCGCCCATCCCGACAAGAAGTACTTTGACCTCATCACCGGTAACCTTTTCGCCGTTCGACCTGGTAAATGAATCGGGTTTGAATATGGTCTTCCAGCGGTCCTTTTTTTCATCCCGCAGCAGTAGGACCGCGTTTTGTGTTTCCTTGCAGTTTGCTCCCATCAGATAAAATGAAACCTGTACTTTTGAACCGCCGTTTGCCGCCAAAGCGGCTTGAAAACGCTTGGCGCGGTTTAGGGCCGCGTTAAAAAAGGGGCGGGCGTTTCTTTGTTCGACGGCGCTCATTTTCTTCGTAAAATCGTCATCCTGCCAAACCGCCCACCCATACTTTTCCCATGTTGCGGGATCGTAAATATCAATTTTCAAGGGCTTCAGGTCTTCGCCGTAGGCAATAAAACTTCCGTCATGCGGCAAAAGCTGATAGATAGACGGTATCGTGAACAGGTCGAATCTGCTGATGTCCTGGATAAAGGGCAGGTTCAAACCGCCGCCGACATAGGAAAAGCCGTTGAGCAAACCGTTTATAGATAGTACCGAGCCTTCATTCGGCGTTCCCAGCAGGAAGATCTTGTCGAAATGTCTTGCTCCGGCCCAGTTCGGTTTTGGAATTCCTGCGGGAATGTCTTGATTTCCGTACATCGCAGCGTATCGAGCGATCAGCCCGCCCATTGAATGCGCTATCACATTGAATTCCAACGCAGGTTTGCCGATCCGGCGTTTAAGTGTTTCGATCCGTCGTATCAAAAGCCGAGCGTTTTCAACATTGTCGCGGCGCCAATCGTATGGAAAAACGTAAAAGGTATCGACGGCATCATTCTTAGTCGCCGTATCAAACTTAGCTTCTCTATACCCGCCCCGTTTCTCCAGGCTGTCGATCAACCGTTCGTAGATCTCGACTTCAGGCAAAATCTTTAAAAATTCGACGCTGCGAATGATGTCTTTGGTTACGAGATCGTCGCGGTTTCGAGCGAGGTTTGCCGATATAGGCAGCCGCAGATCGTCGTCCTTGGCGCGCCTGGCGCGGAACCAGACTTCTTCACCGGTCCGGCTGTTTATGAGATCCGAGCCGGTGAGGCCAGGAATAATGATTATCGGAGCCTTACCCGTTGTCACCGGTAAAACAACGGGTTTCACATCCTGAGCAGCAGCAGCAGCGGCAGCGGCGAAGCCCGCAAAACAAAGAAGTAACAAGAAGAATTTCAACGCTGGTGAAAATTTCATTATGGTTGGATAATGCATTGGGCTCTTCTGTTGCCACGAAAACGCTATTTGTTGATAATAATAGCACTTCTCACAAATATCCAACCCTGTTTTGATTTTCGAGCTATTTTTCCCGGCCGTCGATCACCCTTGTTTCCTTAGGCGATATCATTTCATAACGTATGCCCCGCCAGGCCAATTTCCGCGAGCACAACGCCGCGATCGAGTTATACAGAAATACTGCCGGAGCGAGGATACATAGGGTGTTCTGTGTCCAAAACTGCCGATCCAACTGTATCTCGTACCGATTCAGTGCAAGTTTCGCCGCCCTTAAGCGCAGCCACGATTTACCGACGCTGAAAAATGAAACTATCACTATCACTGCTATCGCCGCCCAGAAATGAACGTCATTCGCACGGCTAAAGATCACGATATAAAAGGCCCAGAGCAAAACCAGATTGAACAGGGCCGCCCCGAAAAAAGACATACGCCATAGCTTCGGAGCGTAAACCCGCGTGATCTTCATCTGGCGCGCCGTGAATTCCAGGAGTTCGTGAAACGTATAGTTTCCGAACGACGCGGTCAATGCTTGCGGTACAAAATGAATCGGCAAACCTACTTCGTTCATCGCTCTCGTAACGATAAAATCGTCCGACAAAGTACCGCTCCATTTTTCGCGTATATCGAGTCTTTCGAATATGTCCCGCCTTATGGCCATCGAGCCGCCCCAGCAAAAGTTGCTTTTCGTATTTGGCCCTAAAGCAGAAGCGATCGAAGCGTTCCAGACCGACAGCAGTTCAGAGGCAAACGTCGGCTTTTCAGAAATAAACCAGCGGTAACCGGTCGATGCTCCGATAGTTTCATCTTCAAGCGGAGCTACTAAATTTCGCAGCCAGTCCTCATTCGGCCGGGCGTCCGAATCCATAAATACAAAGACTTTCGAGTCCCCGGAAGCATGCAGAACCGCCTCACGCAGATTTTCCACCTTCTGGCTCGATCTGCTTGCTTTACCGGCGATCACAACCTTTGCGTTCTTCGCGTCTTTGCGTGAAACTTCTTCTATTACTTTAAGAGCGGGATCGCACTCATCATCTATCACAAAAATTACTTCATACTTCGGATAATCCTGCCGAAAAAGCGTCGACAAGTTTGTTTTTAGATCAGCGTCCAAGCCGCGACACGGCACAATAACAGACGCATTAGGCGTAAAATTCGACCCGGGCTTACTAATTTCGCTCTTAAAGTATTTTAGATACGCAAGGCCGCCGCGAAAGGATTTGTAGCTGAAAAACACAAGCAATGCGGCAAGGATATAAAACAGGACAGTCATTGAATTTTTATAATATTTGCTTCAATGCATCAATCGTAAAACCTGTTGCACCGCGATTTGCCTTCATGATCATTTCGGCGTTTGCTCCGAGAAAATCTCGTTCAGCCGGTTCATTTAACAACCGTTCAAAAGTTTTAGAAATTTGTTCGACAGTTTGAGACTCGACTGCCATTTCCGGCAATTGAATCAGTGCTTTAGATTCTAAAAACGCACTTACTGCCGAACTGAAATTGTGAGTATAGGGGCCAGTAACGATTGCTTTACCCGCTAACGCAGGCTCAAGAATATTCTGCCCGCCATGGGGTATCAAACTGCCTCCGACAAAGACAATTTCCGCTAGAGGATAGACCGCACGAAGTTCGCCAATGCTGTCAAGCAGTATCACGGTCGCTTTCTTGTCGTCTTCTGATTGTTTCGCGGAACTATTTACTAATGAAAAGCCGGTTTTTCTAATAATGTCGGCGACTTCGTTAAATCTCTCCGGATGTCTTGGAGCAACGAGAAGTCTGGGCTTACTCGCCATTAGGTCATAAACTTTTCTGAAGCTATCCACGATCCATTTTTCTTCAGGATCATGCGTGCTTGCAGCAACAATAAGGCGCTGTTGCTGAGAAAATCCAAAACGATTCCGAAAATTCTCTGTCACCAATTTTTCATTATCGTTAATTTGCAGATCAAACTTGATATTTCCGGTAATGCGGATTTGTTGGACCGGCACACCAAGCGATCTGATATATCTTCCGTCATCTTCGTCCTGCATCAACGCAAGATCAATATTCGATAAAACCTCCCGGACGAATCGACTAATATATGAGTATCGTTTGAACGATCTCGCTGAAATGCGGCCGTTAACGATCACGTTCTTTGCTCCGAAAATTTTTGCTTCGCTTAGAAAGCGCGGCCATATTTCGGTTTCCATTAGCAGAACGATGTCCGGTTTGAAATGGTGGAGCGCTCGGCGGACACTGAATTTCCAGTCGAATGGGAAGTAAAAAACGGCGTCGGCCTTATCGCTGAAAATATTTTGAGCAAGTTCCTGTCCGGTTTTCGTGGTAGTGGAAACGATCAGGCGATGATCGGGGAAGCTTGTTTTGATCTCATCGACTAGGGGCCTTGCGGCGTTCGTTTCGCCGACGGAAACGCAGTGCAGCCAGATCACTTTGCGGCCGTCGTGTTTGAATTCGGGATAATTGCCGAGCCGCTCCTGAAATCCAGCTGCATATTTTTCCCGCCGCAAAATGAATAGCGGTGACATCAGGACGAAGGCGAGTGTCAAAAGTAGGCTATATAGTAAATACATAGTTCGGGGAGTTCGTAGGGTTCGTGGAGTTTCAAGAGTTCATAAAGTTAAGAGTCTCACTTGGCTGCCAACTCTCTGATCTCTATGAATTCTGTGAACTCTCAAAACTCCTTAACTATTTCACCCGTTCCATATATTTCGATTCCGACGGATTTACCTTGACCTTTTCGCCGACGACGATAAACGGAGGAACCTGCAGGGTGACGCCGTTTTCAAGCGTTGCCGGCTTGTTCGAATTCGAAGCGGTCGCGCCTTTAAGCACTGGTTCGCAAGATTCGACGATAAGTTCCATCGTGGCCGGAAGCTGAACGCCGATCGGCGTTCCATCGTAAAATTCCACCTCGATCGTCAGGCCAGCCATCAGCCATTGGGCAGCGTCGCCAAGTTCGTTCTCGGTTAACGCGACCTGCTCGTAATTTTCCTGATTCATGAAATGATGGTGCGAGCCGTCGGAGTAAAGATATTCCATCTTTATTTGTTCGAGCGTAATGCGGTTGAGCATGTCGTTCGAGCGGAAGCGGTGTTCGAACGAATTTCCGGTCAATAAATTCCTAAGTCGCGTCTGAACCATCGCCCGCAGATTGCCCGGCGTATGATGATGAAATTCCATTACGCGAACCGGCGTCCCCTCGTGCAGGATCACCATTCCTTTCCTGATTTCGTTTGCTGAAAGTGCCATAAAACTTCTGGATATACTTTGCGATCTAAATTGTTGGTAAGAACGAAATAGCTATATTAGGTTTTGAAGCTCTGTTTTGTCTAGTACAGTAATTTTGGCGAATATTTCGGATCGCGTAGCGATGGCCTGATTTTAGCCGTGGGTTTCAACCCGAGGTGAATTAACAAAAGTGTTCTCGTCGCGTTAGCGACGGCTGATGTTAAGGTAGGGTTGATTCAGTTGGCGCTAACGCAGCAGGGTTCTATATTTATTACCTTCCGTGGGTTGAAACCCACGGCTAAATTCATGGAATCGCTACGCGACAAAATACCGATCACATTATACTGCTTTAAGCCTCCGCCTTTTTGAACTGCAGCGGCGGCGGCTATTCGCCTTCTTTCGGATAATCTTTTTTCAGCATTCCGTAAATGCCGATTATCTGCTCGATCCATTTTTTGGATTCTTCGTGATTTGGGTCGAGTTTCAAAGCACGCCGGTAATCACCGAGCGCCGAGGCATATTGCCGGGCTTCTGTCAGCGCGAAGCCGCGTTCGAAATATGCCTCCACAAGAGCCGTTTTCGCCGCTGATTCGGACGGTTTGGCCTTCACCGCTTTTTCAGCGGAAGCTACGGCGGCGTCGAATTTCGCGGTGTCGATCGGATTGCCGCTCTGCGACCATTTCGACGAACCGTTCGTATTTGAATTAACCGGTTTCGGGGTCTGGTTCTCGGTCGTATGAGCCGTCACCGATTGCAGCTTCTCCGCCCGCTGCGGCTCAGATGTCGAATTCGCCGTATTCTGCACCGGCTGCGCGTTTCCCGCACAGCCAACTAAAAATGCCGCTAAACAAATAATTCCTAATTTCATTTCTTTATTCCTAAAATATCTTAAACCTCGTCTGGCGAAACGAGCCGTTCTCACGGAAAAGGCCGCGCTATTCATTCACAAGTTCTAAAGCTTCCTCGCGCAACGCGCGGCCAATGAAAAAACTGTTTAGCTCAAGATCGTCCAATATTGGTTTGACGGTCGAAATCACGCCGTTTTGTTTGGCCCGCACCAGTAAGCCAACAGTTCCGATAACTGCAACACCCAGACGCTTGGCCGCGGCACGTGCCTGTTTGTCATCGGAAATTAAAAGGCAGTTCTTTTCGCTCGCCAATGCGATGGCTTCCGCCTCGCCTGAGTCCACCACCATCTGCAATGCGGCCACTAACCTGATGCTCGCCAGATTTCCGATTTTCAGCCACGGAAATGATTTTCCAAATTCGCGTTCAACTTCGGGCGGGATCGATATCGGCTCAAACAATTCCCGCAAAATTTCCAGCTTTCCGATACGCTCCAGCCCGATCAAACAGGTGCTGTCGCAAACGGCAGGCTCTCTCACAATCCTAATTCCTCGCGCAGCTCGTCGGGCGAATAGTCAAAAATCGCAACCTTATGATGTCCTAGAATTTCAATAAATGAACGTTTCGAATAACCCGCCAACTTTGCGGCTTGCCCCAATGAAACACGCCCGCTTTCATATAGTTTAACGGCCAGAAATGTCTGCACTTCGTCTTTCGACAAATTTGACGGTAAATCCAATCTTAAATCGACAGTATTCTGCATGATTATCACCTTTCAGCATTTTAGCACGTACAAGTAAAACTAAGCAGAAAGAACACCGGAAGTGATATGCAGCGAAATCACCGCCTTACAGCCGCGAATTTTATTGACAAGAGAAAAACAAGGTCGCTTGATTTTGCCTCACGTTCAATGATTCAGTGGCTAATAGTTCGGGATGTTTAGTCCCAAAGTAATGTTTCTTCTTCCCGCCAATACGCCGTCGCGCTTCGTTAGATGGAGAATTCCTGAGCCGCCGCGATTTTCTAGTTTGGAACGCTCTTGGCGGTTTAAAAGCTCGTCATCGTCGAACAGGAAATCTTCGATGTAATACTCGTTCTTGTCAGGTTCTTTGACCGACGGATGAATATGCGCCGGAATAACGTCATTCGGATACGGCGCGAGCTAAAATTTATCGGACAAAGCGATAACAAAGTCGCTGTTTCGCCCTCACGTCTATTGAATTGTTGGGCATTGCTTTCATCTTTAGCACGCCTTTATCTTAACTGGTCAACTCCATCAAGATTTTCAAGTTTGCGCGAAACAATCTGCAAATACATTATTTTGCCCGGAAACGAAATTGTTGAGTCCGGAACGCCCACTGCCTCTTTTAATATTGAGCCAAAACCGCCGTTATCAACCGCCGCACTAAGAAATGTTTTTTCAGACACGGCAATCAAATCATAAATGGCTGGATAATTTTTAGGATAAAGTTTGCCTTCGTTCCGTTCGTAGTTCTTCGGATTAAATGCTACGTTTATTCCGTTAAAATTTGGCGCAAAGTCTATTCCGTAAGCGCGAGCTAAAGCGGTTGCCGGTAATTTCTTTGGTTCTAGTTTAATGAAAACGAGTTTGTCGTCAAGAAATCCAAGCCAGACAAAATCGAGTCCTTCAGGTTTTTCATAACCTAGCAATCGAAACTTCTTCTCTTTAATTTGTTTCGAGAGCCAATCAGTAATCCCAAAAATTTTTAGCGAGTCGGTTTTGTCTTTCTTCGGTTTGCCCAGCAGTTTAATTGCGTCGTCGGGCGTAGCTTGGTCAATAATCAAGCCGCGCCAACGGTCAGGTTGCGGCGAATCTGATTTAGTTTCTGTTGCGTCTGTTTGCCCGAAAGCACTCAACGCCAAACACAATAAAAAAGCGATTGTTAAAATTAGTCTCATTTTTACCTCAAAATATCAAAAAGAAGTCCGTGCGTAAAATACGAGAAGATGATCAACTTATGATTGAGCGGAACCATTCCTGTTAATACACAGATTTTGGTAGTTATGCCGAATCATTGGTAATAATACACGGATTTTGCGTGTATCATCACGATTGCTAGAATGGAGTAAATCCGTTTTACAGCCTTCCGTGGGAATTGAGCATCAGCAAAGTTACAAAAGACTTATTTCTTGTCAATATAAGGCCG